>NZ_HF991092.1:28218-46466 GCF_000432295.1 Bacteroides sp. CAG:189 | reverse complement strand
GGGAAAGAGTCTGCTTCTGATAAGACATATTGGGATTTAGCCTTGGAGCAATGTGAACTGGTATATGGAAAATTTGAATTAGAATATAATTTTTCGGATTTATTTGTGCAACATTCGAATTCTAAAGAGGCAATTTTTCAGTTAAATTTCTCAACCGAATCTTCTACAACAGGAAATCGTGGAAGTTGGATATTTGCTCCTCAGAATTCTACGACTGGAATATCGTGGGGACGTATTCGTATGTCGAAAGCTTTTCATGACTATTTGAAAGGAACCTATCCGGATGATCCGAGATATAATGAAACAGTTTTCTTGGAATGGACCAATACGAGTACAGGTGATAAACAGGTTGCCTATCCTAAATTGATCTATAAAGAGGGTCGCGTTACTCATAATGTGGAGATTGCTTATAGTATATGTGCTGAATCCACTAATCCTACAGTGGAAGAGTTGGAATCTATGGACCAAATGTTGGTGAAACGTTTCGTGGAGCCTACCGGAGAGCACAATGGATGGGCTTATTATAAGAAAGCGATTGATCTGAACTCTACTGCACAAAACTCTCGTAAGAATCTTATTTTATATCGCTACGCTGACTTTTTACTTATGATGGCAGATGTTCTGAACGAATCTGGTGATACGGAAAGAGCTATTAAGATAGCAAATGAGGTATTGCAGAGAGCGCGCCAGTCAGGAGGGGCTAATGCGGTTTATCCGAAAGATTGGGAGAGAAATTTAACTCAGGATGAGGTGAGGAATAAAATTTTCTGGGAACGTTTGGTCGAATTGGCCGGTGAACAGACAATGTATTGTGATGTACGTAGACGAGGAACAGAATATCTGAAGAAAGTATTAGAAATTCAGAACAATCATCATATAACAAGAGCCATTGTAGAGAATGCTGAATTGGGTGGACATAAATTTAAAGAACGTCTTTTTAATAATGGTAATTTGACTGAAGACTTTTTAAAGAAAAATCTTAGATTACCTATTCCACAAGAAGAATTGAATACGAATGAGGCAATATCTGCCAGTGATCAGAACTATGGATATTAATTTGTTTTTTCGTTACTAACTTCTCATAGGAGAACGATAGGTATATAAGGAAAAGTTTTACGTTTTACTATAAGTAGTGGTGAGTCATGAGCTCACTGCTACTTGCTGGAAAAAGTATAATAGAAATTGTGACGAATAATAATCATTTGGTCATATTTATTGTTGCAAATTATATTATATGAAATTTCTAATCTGAATAAATACTATTAAAGAGTAATTGTATGTTCTGTTAGTAATAACTATAAGATAACCAGACTTTATAAGATTGAGATGAGATCGTTTTCCCATTTTCAATTTTAGTGTCATTATTAGTTATTATTTTGTCTTTCTTTTCAAATAATATTCAGAAACAGATGTATTTTGAACATTTTTGGAATATATAAAATTATTTCCGAACATTGGTTAGTAACTATTGTCGTACATTTGTATTCTAATTAAGTATAGAATTACTGAAAGATAAAAGATAGAAATTATTGTATTTAAATTAATCTTGTTTTACAATGAACCGACCAGACTTAAAATTAGTTTATCCCTTTGCCGGATTAGCAACATTGGCAGCAGCTTCTTCTTGTCAGCATCAAAAGAAAGAAGAAGCAAAACCATATAATATTGTTTATATCATGACAGACGACCATACAGCTCAGATGATGAGTTGCTATGATACACGTTATATGGAAACTCCCAATTTGGATCGTATCGCTAATGACGGAGTACGCTTTACCAATAGTTTTGTGGCTAATTCACTGAGTGGACCGAGCCGTGCCTGCATGATAACCGGTAAGCATAGTTGTGCCAATAAATTTTATGATAACACTACCTGTATTTTTGATAGTGCACAGCAGACTTTTCCTAAGCTGCTTCAAAAGGTGGGTTACCAAACAGCTTTGGTAGGTAAATGGCACTTGGAAAGTTTGCCTTCCGGTTTTAATTATTGGGAAATCGTGCCTGGTCAGGGAGATTATTATAATCCGGATTTTATTACTCAGGATAATGATACCATTCAGAAACAGGGATATTTGACGAATATCATTACGGATGACGCTATCGACTGGATGGAGAATAAACGGGACAAAGAGAAGCCGTTCTGCCTTTTGATTCATCATAAGGCTATTCATCGTAATTGGATGGCAGATACATGCAATCTGGCACTCTATGAGGATAAGACTTTTTCTCTTCCGGAAAATTTCTTTGATGATTATGAAGGACGTCCGGCTGCTGCTGCGCAGGAGATGAGTATCGTGAAAGATATGGATATGATTTACGACTTGAAGATGCTTCGTCCGGATAAGAATTCACGTTTGAAATCTTTGTATGAGAGTTTTCTCGGACGTATGAATACTGATCAAAGGGCTGCATGGGATAGGTTTTACGGTCCGGTTATCGATGATTTTTACAAGCAGAACCTGAAAGGGAAAGAATTGGCCAATTGGAAATTCCAGCGTTATATGCGTGATTATATGAAGACGGTGAAATCATTGGATGACAATGTGGGTCGCGTACTCGATTATCTGGAAGAAAAAGGGATGCTGGACAATACTTTGGTGGTTTATACTTCAGATCAGGGATTTTATATGGGTGAACATGGCTGGTTCGATAAACGCTTTATGTATGAAGAATCGATGCGTACCCCTTTGATTATGCGTCTGCCGAAAGGTTTCGATCGTAAAGGCGACATCACCGAGATGGTTCAGAATATCGATTATGCGCCGACTTTCCTTGAACTGGCAGGTGCGCCGGTACCTGATGATATTCAGGGAGTATCGTTGTTGCCTCTGTTGAAAGGAGAACATCCGAAAGATTGGAGGAAAGCGTTGTATTATCACTTCTATGAATATCCTGCCGAGCATATGGTAAAACGTCATTATGGAATTCGTACGGAACGATATAAATTGATACATTTCTATAATGATATCGACTGGTGGGAATTGTATGATATCCAGAGCGATCCTACTGAAATGCATAATTTATATGGAAATATACAATATGATTCTGTAATAAACGAACTTAAAACGGAGATGCTTAAGCTACAGGAGCAATATGATGATCCGGTACGCTTTTCTCCGGAAAGAGATAAAGAATAAAAATGTAAATTGTTGATTTATCATGAAACACACCTTATCAATTATAATAGCATTACTGTTTGCCCCTATTATAGCAGTACAGGCTGACGACTTGACACGAAGTATTTCGATTGTTCCCACCCCGGTGCAGATGGTACCGGGAGAGGGGAGCTACCGATTTTCGGATCAGACGGTGTTTGCTGTAGAAAATTCGGGACAGGCGGAAGTTGTCAGGAATTTTATTAAACTGTTTACCCGTGCTGCCGGATTTACACCCCAACTGAAAGAGGGAAGCGCAGCCGGTGGTGACGTTTGTTGTGTAACAGATCGTAATTTAAAAAGTGAAGCTTACCGGTTGGAAGTTACTCCGAACCGTATCGTGATGAAAGCTTCGGATACGAAAGGCTTTTTTTATGCGTTGCAGACTATTCGTCTATTATTGCCGTCCTCTATCGAGAATGCTCGGAATGTAGGGGGGAATCCGGACTGGACAGTACCTTCGGTGAAAATCAGTGATGAACCTCGGTTTGGTTATCGTGGGCTGTTGTTGGATGCCGCCCGTTTTTTTATTCCTAAAGAGAACGTGTTGCGGATTATGGATTGCATGGCTATGCTGAAGCTGAATAAATTGCATTTTCATTTATGCGATGATAATGGCTGGCGCTTGGAAATAAAAAAACATCCTCGTCTTACGGAAGTGGGGGCCTGGCGCGTGGATCGTAGGGATGTACCTTTTCATTCGCGAAGGAATCCGAAGTTGGGAGAAGCGACTCCTGTCGGTGGATTTTATACGCAGGAAGACATGAAAGAGATGATTGCTTATGCAGCCGAACGGCAGATCGAGGTGATTCCGGAAATAGAAATGCCTGCACACAGCAATGCTGCGTTGGCATCTTACCCGGAGTTGGCTTGTCCGGTAGTGAAGAATTTTATAGGAGTGTTGCCCGGTTTGGGTGGAACGCACGCCAATATTATTTATTGTGCAGGCAATGACAGTGTATTTGCCTTCTTGCAGGATGTAATTGATGAAGTGGTGGAGTTGTTTCCTTCCCGGTATATTCATCTGGGAGGTGATGAGGCTAATAAAACGAATTGGGAAAAATGCCCTCTTTGTCAGGCACGGATGAAAAAAGAACATCTGACTCACGAAGAGGATTTGCAGGGATATTTTATGAAGCGGATGTGTGAATATGTGCAAAGTAAAGGACGTGAGGTAATCGGATGGGATGAATTGACCAATAGTACGATTCCTGATGGGACTATTATTTTGGGCTGGCAAGGAATGGGGACGGCCGCTTTGAAAGCTGCTGAATTGGGGCATCCGTTTATCATGACCCCGGCACGCATCATGTATCTGATTCGTTATCAGGGGCCACAATGGTTTGAACCTGTTACTTATTTCGGAAATAATACTTTGCGGAATGTGTTTGACTATGAACCGGTGCAGGAAGACTGGAAACCGGAGTATACATCTCTTCTGATGGGAGTACAAGGGTCTATGTGGACGGAGTTCTGCAATAAACCCGAAGATGTGGATTATTTGCTTTTCCCTCGTTTGGCGGCAGTGGCCGAGAGGGCTTGGACAAAACCGGAGTTGAAAGATTGGAACGGTTTTTTGAAAGGACTGGATGTTTATAACAGCCATATTGCGGTTAAAGGGGTGGGCTATTCCCGTTCGATGTATAACATTCAGCACACCGTGACACCGGTAGATGGAGCGTTGCAGGTTAATCTGGAATGTATTCGTCCGGATGTAGAAATACACTATACATTGGATAATAGGGAACCTTCGGTAAAATCACCTCGTTACACTCAATGTCTGACTGTCAAAAATGCACAAGTATTGAGATGTGCTACTTTTAAAGATGGGAAACAGATGGGAAAGACGCTGATTTTACCTGTTATTTGGAATAAGGCTACCGGTAAGCCTGTACTTGGAGATAACAAGAATGAGATAGTGATGACGAACGGGATACGTGGAAGTCTGAAACAGACCGATTATGAATGGTCTTCTTGGGAAAAGAGCGATCACATTTCCTTTACAATTGATTTACAGAAAAAAGAGATATTGAATACATTAACTTTAGGCTGTATTACCAATTATGGAATGGCTATTCATAAGCCTGCTGTTGTCAAAGTGGAAGTTTCTGATGATAACCGTAAGTTCCGTGAAATAGGAATATTGAACTTTACTTCCGAAGAAATTTTCCGGGAGGGTAATTTTATCGAAGACTTATCATTGGATATGGGCGGTATACAGGCTCGCTATATCCGTATTACGGCTGAGGGCCCCGGAGCATGTCCGGAGGATCATGTACGACCGGGGCAGGAATCCCGGGTGATGTTCGACGAGGTGATGGTGGAGTGAGAATTAGATTTTAGAATTTAGTAGCTGGTAGTTAGAATCCTTGCGGCGTGACAGTCACAAACGGCATATTTCCTACCTTCTACCTTCCAACTCCTAACTTCTAACTCCTAACTACCAGTTTCTAATTTTAAAAACATAAAAACGATGAATAACTCATTGAAATCATTTTTATTGATGATACTGGCAATGCCGGTTATCATTCCTGTTACGGCACAGCAACAGCCTGAATGGCAGAGCCAGTATGCCGTGGGGTTGAATAAATTGGCTCCTCACACTTATGTGTGGCCTTATGGCAGTGCTTCGGAAGTACAAAAAGGTGCTTATGAGCAATCTCCTTATTATATGAGCCTGAATGGTAAATGGAAGTTTAATTGGGTAAAGAATCCAGATAATCGTCCGAAAGATTTTTATAAACCTGCTTTCTATACCGGCGGATGGGCAGATATTGATGTTCCCGGTAACTGGGAACGCCAAGGGTATGGTACGGCTATTTATGTTAATGAGGCCTATGAATTTGATGATAAGATGTTCAATTTCAAAAAGAATCCTCCTCTGGTTCCTTATAAAGAGAATGAGGTAGGCTCTTACAGGCGAACCTTTACCGTTCCCGCCGGATGGGAAGGGCGTCGTGTCGTTCTTTGTTGTGAAGGAGTTATTTCCTTCTATTATATATGGGTAAACGGTGAGTTTTTGGGATATAATCAAGGATCTAAGACAGCTGCGGAATGGGACATCACAGATAAACTGGTAAATGGGGAAAATACGATCGCACTTGAAGTATATCGTTGGAGCTCAGGATCTTATCTGGAATGCCAGGATATGTGGCGTTTGAGTGGAATTGAGCGGGATGTGTATCTTTACAGTACTCCGAAACAGTACATTGCCGATTATAAGGTGACTTCTGTTCTTGAAAAGGAATATTATAAAGAGGGGATATTTAATTTGGATGTGACGGTTGCCGGTCCTGCATCGGGGATAGCTTCCATTGGTTATACACTGAAAGATGCTTCGAATAAAACGGTCCTGCAAGGAAGTCAGGATATAAAGTCGCGCGGATTGAGTAACTATATTACATTCGATGAACAGCGTATTCCCGATGTGAAAAAATGGAGTGCCGAATATCCGAATTTGTACACGTTAATATTGGAATTGAAAGACGCGAGTGGAAAGACTATCGAAATAACAGGTTGTGAGGTTGGTTTCCGTACTTCCGAAATAAAAGACGGACGTTTCTGCATCAACGGTGTACCTGTATTGGTAAAGGGGGTCAACCGTCATGAGCATTCCCAGTTGGGCCGTACAGTCAGCAAAGAATTGATGGAAGAAGACATTAAATTGATGAAGCAACACAATATCAATACCGTCCGCAACTCTCATTACCCGACCCATCCTTATTGGTATCAGCTTTGCGACCGTTATGGCCTTTATATGATCGACGAAGCCAATATCGAATCGCATGGTATGGGTTACGGTTCTGCTTCTCTTGCCAAGGACAGCACATGGCTTACGGCACATATGGATCGTACGCACCGCATGTACGAGCGTTCAAAGAATCATCCGGCTATTGTAATCTGGTCTTTAGGCAACGAATCCGGAAATGGAATTAATTTCGAACGTACGTATGACTGGTTGAAATCGGTAGAAAAGAATCGTCCTGTACAGTACGAACGTGCGGAGGAAAATTATAATACGGATATCTATTGCCGCATGTATCGGAGCGTGGATGTGATTAAAGATTACGTGTCCCGTAAGGACATTTACCGTCCTTTCATCCTTTGCGAATACCTGCATGCCATGGGCAACAGTTGTGGCGGCATGAAGGAATACTGGGATGTGTTCGAAAGTGAACCGATGGCCCAGGGTGGTTGTATTTGGGATTGGGTCGATCAGTCGTTCCGTGAAATCGACAAGGATGGTAAGTGGTATTGGACTTATGGTGGTGATTACGGTCCGAAAGATATTCCCAGTTTCGGCAATTTCTGCTGTAACGGACTTGTAAATGCCATTCGCGAACCTCATCCCCATCTGTTGGAAGTGAAGAAAATCTATCAGAATATCAAGAGCACATTGATTGGCAAGAAGGATTTGACGGTTCGTGTGAAAAACTGGTTCGATTTCTCCGATTTGAATGAATATGTATTGAATTGGAATGTAACCGGTGATGACGGAACAATAATTGCCGAAGGTACGAAAGAGGTTGCTTGTGCTCCTCATGCGACGGTAGATGTTACTTTGGGAGATGTCAAACTTCCGAAAACGCTCCGCGAGGCTTATCTTAATTTGAGTTGGAAACGACAGGAAGCCACCCCGTTGGTAAATACCGATTGGGAGGTAGCTTATGACCAGTTTGTACTTCCGGTATCTAAAAATGCTCGTGGATACAGACCGGATAAAGCCGGAAATACGACTTTTACGGTTGATAAGGCAACAGGTGCTTTGAATTCTCTTTGTCTGGATGGAGAAGAGTTATTAGGGAGTCCGATGACACTGAGCTTGTTCCGTCCGGCCACAGATAATGACAATCGCGATCAGATGGGAGCTAAATTATGGAGGGCTGCCGGATTGGATGCGTTGACTCAAAAAGTGGTTTCCTTGAAAGAAAGCAAAACATCGACTACCGCACAGGTCGATATCCTGAATGCAAAAGGGGAGAAGGTGGGCGATGCTACTTTTGCCTATACGTTGAATCGTGACGGCTCTGTGAAAGTACGGACCACGTTCCAGCCCGACACGACATTGGTAAAATCAATGGCCCGCCTGGGGCTGACATTCGAAGTGGAGGATGCATACGACCATATAACTTATTTGGGAAGAGGTGAACACGAAACCTATATCGACCGGAATCAGTCGGGTAAAATCGGCATTTATGAAACGACTCCGGAGCGTATGTTCCATTATTATGTGGTACCTCAATCTACGGGAAACCGTACGGATGTCCGTTGGATGAAACTGACGGATGATGCCGGTAAGGGTTGTTGGGTAGAGTCGGATTCTCCGTTTCAGTTTAGCACCATTGCTTTCCCGGATGTAATGGTGGAGAAAGCACGCCATATCAATGAACTGGAACGTAATGGAAAGATAACCGTACATCTGGATGCCAAACAGGCAGGTGTAGGTACCGCAACTTGCGGGCCGGGAGTGCAGTCACAGTATCTGGTTCCATTGACAAAACAAACTTTTGATTTCATTATTTATCCGGTGAAGAATAGAGAATAATAGAAGGTAATTATATATTGCCTTACAGTGTGAATCCTTGTTAAGCAGTAGGATATATGAAAATATAAACCCTCTATAAATTGTATAATCGTTTATAGAGGGTTTTGCTGTAAGATAGTATAAGTCGCCTTGCTTAAATAAACTGGTAAATACTTTTAAGAAGAAAGTTTAAATATGCTCTAAGATGAGGGTATATCCAAATGGATGGGTATACCCTATGCGTTATAATTTAAAAATACCATTTGTTATTATTTTCACTTTTTAATGTTTTCGATCTTTTACATGATTTTGATATTTTAATTTATGTAAAATTTGGTTTCATACCATAAAAGCAATATATTTGTTGACTAAACTATTCTAAATCTATAAAATACAATGAAAAAGATACTTGTATTTTTCATGTTGGCGGTCACTTTGATTACTTATGTACAAGGGGTGACCATATCTTCTTCGTACATCAGTGATATCACGTTAGATGGAGTTCCGGCTGTTATTGAGAACACTCATGGGGAGGAACGTTTATTCTTCGCCATAGACCCTGACAAAGGATCTGCATTTACAGCAATCCTTAGTTGTCCGGGAGCGACACAAATCCTGTTCGATGGACAGAATATCTCCACCGACAATCCTGTAATAACCGTTGCTGACTATGCGACGGGTAACCATACCCTTTCTGTGACTCGTGAAGGAATACAGCGTACATGGCGATTGATGTTCACCACGCTGCCGATTATCTGTTTCGATTCAGACTTGGAAGCAATGCTTGCCGTGCGTAACAGTGAAGATTTGTATTATCAAAATCCCCGTAAAAAAACAGATGGGCATATCGTGATTGTCGATCCTCTGAAACGTACGGATGGTGAATATGTATTTAGCCAAAACACAAAATCCCGCATTCGTGGTGCGACATCGGGTGGATATAGTAAAAAATCATTCACTGTTAGCCTGTATGATGATGCTTACGAAGATAAGGTAGATGCCACCGTTCTCGGTATGCGCGATGATGACGGATGGATTCTCGATGCAATGTATGCCGACCATGCACGGATGCGTAACCGCTTGTTGTTTGATATTTGGAACGATATGGACGATCTGCCTTACGACAAAGACTCTGATAAACCTTTTCAGGCCAATGGCACCCACGGCATGCATGTCGAGATACTGTTCAACGGTTCATACTTCGGGCTTTACTGCCTTACCGATAAAATCGACCGTAAACAGCTTAATTTGAAGAAATCGCGTACCGATTTCGACGGTAATTACGCGGGTTCCCGTGGCATATTGTGGAAGGGGAGATTCATGCAAGATATCTGTACTTTTAACTCATACCCCAAAGAATATCCTGCTGACACATTGTATTGGGGATATGTTTCTCAGGAATATCCCGACGACAATAATTCTCAGGCTAATTGGGAACTGCTCAAGCAATTCATCGACCTGATTTCTCCGGCCAATAATGGGAAATACGATGAAGGAGCCAAAGGACGTCTCACGGCAGCATTGCCCCAATGGATTTATATTGACAATGTGGTCAATTATCAGATATTCGGCGAAGTATTTTGCCTTCAGGATAACTGGGGTAAAAATCTGCTTTACAGTATCCGTAATTTGGAGAAAGGGCATAATATTCTTTTCACTCCTTGGGATCTGGATGCAAGTCTGGGGCGCACTGCCGGTGGAGACATTCACGGAACCGATGATCCCAAATGGCACCCTTTCGGGGAACATTGCTCCCCGAAAAACGGCATGTATTTCACTCTTTTGCAGCATAATCCCCTTGAGTATAAAACTCGATTGCGGCATCGTTGGAATATGCTGAAAGATAACCTCCTCTCTCCTGAAGCGGTATACACACGTATGAAAACCTATGCCGATAAACTCACAAATAGCGGTGCATGGGCACGGGAAAAAGCCCGTTGGCCCGAACATGCCGGAGACGTGTACGAAGAAATAGATTATATGAAATCGTATTTTGAAATTTATCACGACCTTTTCGAAAAAGCGGTGGTAAATTTCCCGACGGGTATAACGTCTCCTGCTATGGAGGAATCTGATGCCATCCTGCAGGTTTATACCGGTGCAGGAAGTATAAATGCCAGTGTTTCCGGCAATAACGATAAAGGTGTAATTGCTGTGTTCGATGGTGCAGGACGTTTCATTACCTCTTCGGAAACATCACAGTTGCAAATTGGCGGATTGGTGTCCGGAATATATTGTGTACAACTTAGGCTTGACAATCGGGTTCAGATTCAAAAAGTGATTGTGAGAGAATAGGGGGGAGCTATCGACACATTATCAGAAACAATTTTGAACGATTGCTGAATGAACATGAGGGATATTTTGAATGTCTATAGCCCGATAACGCTCGATGAGATGAGTGGAATAAGTTTGATGAACCGGACGGATACCAAATTTGTTGCCGGTATCGAAAGGGTTCGTGAACTGTTGTTTATGGCAAAGAACGATTATTTTGTACAGCAAACCGGTGGAATGCGGATATTGTCATACTATTCGGTGTATTTTGACACAAAGACATTCGATATGTACGTAGCCCATCAAAATGGTAAATTGAATCGCCAGAAGATACGTATTCGTTCGTATGTCGACTCGGGGGATAATTTTCTTGAAGTGAAAACAAAGAACAATCGTGGACGGACTGATAAAAAACGCATACCTGTTGATACATTTGATCCGTCTAAACCGCAATACAACATTATATTTTCCGATGACATTCATGATGATAAACCAAACTGTGTCGATTTTCTCAAAGAATATCTCCATTGTTCCCCTGCCACACTTAAGGAGTCGCTTGAGATTCGTTTTGATCGTATCACTCTCGTGAACAAGAAAAAGACCGAACGATTGACAATTGATATGAATCTGAATTTCTTTAACACATCCACCGGTATTATAAAGTCCCTCGAAAAACTTGCCGTAATTGAGCTCAAGCGTGATGGATTAGTACATTCGCCTGTTCTTGAGATGCTTCGTACTTTGCGTATTTTACCGATGGGATTCAGTAAATATTGCATAGGGTCGGCTATTACCAATCTGGCTTTAAAACGTAATCGGATTCTTCCGAAATTGCGGCAGATTGAAAAGATATCCATGGTTTGATGTACAAAATGACTATTTAGTAAAGCATCGATAAAAATACAGAATAACACATTTATCAAATATAATTTTTACATAATGGAAGATATTGAAACTTTAGACTTATTGGGAACACCGTTGATGGAAGGATATAACCTGATTACCATGTTATTGAGATTTTCGTTCAATATGCTCGTGGTGTGGCTTAAGATTCATTGCCTCTATTACCCTAAGAGCGGACGGAGAGACTATTACTTTACATTTATGCTTATCAGCATCAGTATCTTTTTTCTGATTTTCCTGCTCGGTGGTGTGAAACTGAAAATCGGATTTGCACTCGGCTTGTTTGCTATTTTCGGAATAATACGTTATCGTACGGAGTCTATGCCGGTGAGGGAGATGACGTATCTGTTTTGTATCATAGCAATATCGGTTATAAATGCTCTTGCCATCACGATAAGCTATATCGAACTTCTTGTAACGAATGTCATATTCTTATTGGCCGCATGGCTCTTTGAAAGTTACATACTACTGAAGCATGTATCGACGAAACTGATCCAGTATGACCGTATTGCGCTTATAACGCCCGATAAGCGTCTTGAACTGATAACTGACTTGGAGCATCGCACAGGATTGAAAATTAACTCGGTTGAAATCGGTGCGATTGATTTTCTACGTGATATGGCAATAGTGAAAATATATTATGAGACAGATCATGTGGGCGATAACAGTATTAACAACGAACTTAAATTATCCCGTGAAGAATGGACAGATGTAGGAAGACAATAACCCGTTATGCCCGCATTCCGACTCTTGCGGCAATATTAGTCGTTGGGTTGCTTGGGCCGACAAGTGTAAAGGCGCAATCTTCCGATTTTGGTATATGGTCGGCGGTTGGGGTTGAAAAGAAAATTAACAAGAAATGGAATGTCGGTGCGGAGACCGAATTTCGCACCCGTAACGATTCGAAGACACCCGAAAGATGGAGTTTCGGAGTGGATGGCAGCTATAAGTTAATGCGTTACGTCAAAGTTGCTGCTGCTTACAGCCTGCTTTACGATAATAACAAAGAGAAAATAACGTGGAATCCTGATGGTAACTACAACAATTGGCGTCCGTCTTATTGGGGAGTACGCCATCGCTTTTCCTTTTCCGTGACCGGGAATGTCGATATAGGAAGGTTGAAACTTTCATTGCGCGAACGCTGGCAGTATACTTATCGTCCGTCGAAGATTACCGAACGCTATGATTTTGATAATGCGCAATGGGAGACTACTGAAGTTCGTGGCAAGGGGCGGAACGTTTTACGTTCGCGATTTCGTGTAAGATACGATATTCCTCATTGCAAGCTCGATCCATATACTGATATTGAGTTGTTTAATTCGTGGTCACTGACTAAAATGCGCTACACTATCGGTGCTGATTATAAAATAAGGAAAAGACACGTCGTCGGTCTTTATTATCGGTGGCAGAACATTACCGGTGACGATGATGATAATCAGCCGGATTGTCATATTCTCGGTATGGGTTATACGTTTAAATTTTAAGATATGTATAAATTCTATTCAATAATAATATTTGTAGTCATGGTGGTATTTGCGTCATGTGAGAATGATGACACCGATTTCAGTCATATCATTGATGGGGCTGAAGTTGAAGTGAAAGATATCGAATTTGATTCTACGCCACTTGACGAGGGAGTCGAAAACATTCCCTCTGACGATAACGACTACGTTGAAAACAGTGATTTTTATTCTGTTGTCAAAGTCGATTATCGTGGGATGACTGCTGTAGTGAGCGGTGATGTCGATATGGTAACCGTATTTGTCGAAGGTGCACATGTCACTATCCATTCTTATCGGCACAACATCGAGTATGTACTTAAGGGTTCGAGTGATAACGGTTCGTTCAAAATTTACAGCGACTACAAAATGAAAATCACGTTGGATGGCGTTGCATTGCATCATCCTTCGGGTGCCGCTCTCAATAATCAGTGCGGTAAGTCACTCTATCTCGTACTTGCGCCCGGCAGCGAAAATACTCTCAGCGACGGTGATCATTACATAATGTCCGGCAATGAAGATATGAAAGGGGCTTTTTTTAGTGAAGGGCAAATTATATTCAGTGGTTCGGGAATTCTTAATGTAAAAGGGGGGTATAAAAATGCCATTGTCAGCGATGATTATATCGTGTTTCGTCCCGGTAATGTGATTAATGCCGGCAGCACAGCTGGTCACGGCATTAAAGCTAATGATGGGGTGAAGATAATGGGGGGAGTACTCAATGTGGAAGTGACTGTAGCGGCAGCCAAAGGCATTAATTCCGAGTATGATGTGATTGTGCGCGGAGGACGTACCACGGTTATCACATCGGGCAATCCGCGTGTTAAGAGTGATGATAGCAGCAGTTGTGCAGCAGTAAAATGTGACGGCTCATTCATCATGACTGCGGGAATGCTTAACCTCAAAAGTACCGGTGAGGGAGGTAAGGGTATCAATTCCGATAAAGACATTTCGATAATATCCGGAGAACTCAACGTTGTGACACTCGGCGACAAAGGTGTGGTATCGCCCAAAGGCGTTAAAGCGGACGGCGACATCACTTTCGGAAAGGCGGACATATATGTTTATAGTAAAGTGGGCCGTGCCATCGATGCTTTCGGCTCATTTACATTTGGTTCTGACTACGCTTCACTTATCGACAGTAAACATTTCTTTGAGATAAAATATTAATAAACCCTTAATGCCTAATATCGCTTTTGTTTAATATTTTTTGAAAGCAAAATTGAAACAAGTCAATCTTTTCTATTTTTTAAAAATATTTTGTTCGGAATAGTATAATTTCATTTGAAATCTTATAGTTATAGACATTTTTGGAAAATAAAAAAATAGTTTTAGACATCATTTTGTATTTATCATCGTAAGTTTGCAATAATATTCAAATATTTGATGATATCGATTCGATATAAAAGTGTTGTATAGCTTTCTGGAGAGATAATAAACTATAAAAATAGAAATTATATTGAAATATGTTGAGTATATGTGAAATGTTCGGGCTTTCAACTAATGGGAAATCGTATGAGGCCTGTTGAGTGAAGTTGATAGATGAAGGAGGGAAAATATATTGAGTAGGATTGAATTCTTGGTTGCGGCTTAGTACTTTTCCTTTTTCAAATGTAATATTATTAAAGAAAGTGTGTTATGTCAATGAATTGGAATGTAGTGGAAAGATAACTTTGTATTAAGGAAATAGTGTTGACGGTTTATCATTGAATAGTAGAGAAAATCCATTCATGACAAAGAATATTTCTGTAATTTTGGAACTGGATAGTATAACGTAATGGATTTTAAAAATAGTAAAGTGACTGGCATTGTAACTATTTTGTAAATTTCCCAATGGAATATATGTGGTAAAGTTATATTAAACTTAGGTTGACTACCTTTTGTAAGGTTAAATAGATGAATACTATGAATAGAGATAAAATATTGGAGAATAATTCTTCTCGACTTGCTTCATTAGATATATTACGGGGCTTTGACTTGTTTCTTCTTGTTTTTTTTCAACCTGTGTTTGTAGCATTAGGGCAACAATTAGATTTGCCTTTTCTGAATAGATTAGTCTATCAATTTGACCACGAAGCGTGGGTTGGGTTTCATCTTTGGGATCTTGTAATGCCGCTTTTTTTGTTTATGACAGGGGCTTCGATGCCTTTTTCTTTGTCTAAATACAAAATTTCTTCTGCCGGCTGCCAGTTTGTCTATCGTCGGATTTTTAGGCGGGTTGTTTTGCTATTTTTATTTGGTATGATTGTTCAGGGCAATCTGCTGGGATTTGACAGTCAGCATATTTGTTTATATTCTAATACATTGCAGGCCATTGCTGTAGGGTATCTCATAGCTGCTATTATCCAATTGCATTTTTCATTTAAGTGGCAGATTATAATAACCTTGTTACTACTTCTGGTATATTGGATTCCTATGACATTTTGTGGCGATTTTACACCCCAAGGAAACTTTGCAGAGCAAGTAGATAGATGGGTTTTAGGCCGTTTTCGAGATGGAGTTTATTGGAATGGAGATGGTACATGGAGTTTCTCACTTCAATATAATTATACGTGGATTTGGAGCAGTCTGACATTTGGAGTAACTGTAATGCTTGGAACTTTTGCCGGAAAACTAATGAAAGAGGGGGAGGCGAACCGGAAAAGGGTAGTGAGGATATTGTTGATAACCGGATTGATTTTGATAGGTGTAGCAGTGTTGTGGAGTTTGCAAATGCCTGTTATAAAGCGTCTGTGGACAGGCAGTATGACATTGTTGTCCGGTGGATATTGCTTTTTGTTAATGGCGTTTTTTTATTATTGGATTGATTATAAAGGCCGTATCTGGGGGCTGAACTGGTTGAAAATATATGGAATGAATTCCATTGCGGCTTATCTGTTGGGTGAAGTGATAAATTTTCGGTGTGTTGCAGCTTCGGTGAGTTATGGGTTGGAACAATACTTGGGTGATTATTATCAAGTATGGTTGACTTTTGCCAATTACCTTATTCTCTTTTTCATTTTGAGGGCCATGTATAAATGTGGATTATTCCTTAAGGTTTAATAAGTGGATGTAGTGGAGAAATGATATATTGGCGGAATGTAGAAAGTAAAATGAACCTGATAATCTGGAAAAAGGATATTTTTCATATTTAGAATATTAATAATTACGGCATAGAGAATGAGAAAATTGTATTTATGTTTTGTGAGTGTGTTTTTATCTTTTGCGCTTTGGGCGGAGGGAACGGATTATACCCGGGGACTTTCCATTTGGTTCGATACCCCGAACAGTCTGGATGGAAGGGCGATCTGGTTGCGTGCTGACGGATCGGGGATGAATCCCGATAGAGAGTGGGAAAATGCTTCTTTACCGATTGGAAACGGTAGCTTAGGGGCTAATATATTAGGCTCGGTAGCTGCAGAACGGATTACCTTGAATGAAAAGACCCTTTGGAAAGGAGGTCCGAATACAGCCGGAGGGGCCGACTATTATTGGAAAGTGAATAAACAGTCGGCTTCGGTAATGGAAGAGATACGGCAGGCATTTACCGATGGCGATTATAAAAAGGCAGAATTGCTGACTCGGAAGAACTTTAATGGTTTGGCACATTACGAGGAGGGAGATGAGACTCCTTTCCGTTTCGGATCATTCACTACGATGGGAGAAATTTATGTGGAAACCGGATTGAGCGAGATAGGGATGAGTGACTATTACCGGGCACTCTCGCTGGATTCGGCTATGGCGGTGGTGAGTTTTAAGAAAGATAATACCCGGTATATGCGTAAATACTTTATTTCGTATCCGGATAGCGTAATGGCGATGAAGTTCACTGCTAATAAAACCGGGAAACAGAACCTGGTACTCCGTTATTGTCCGAATTCGGAGGCAAAGAGCAGTCTGTGTGCGGACGATACCGACGGATTATTATATACTGGAGTATTGGAGAATAATGGGATGAAGTTTGCAATCCGTATCAAAGCGATAACGAAGGGAGGAACGACGACCGTAGAACAAGATCGTCTGATAGTGAAAGATGCCGATGAAGTAGTTTTCTTGTTGACTGCCGATACGGATTATAAGATGAATTTTCAACCGGATTTTAAAGATCCGAAGACATACGTGGGGAGCGATCCGGAGCAGACGACCCGAAAAACAATGGAAGGAGCTATCCGGAAAGGATATGATGAACTATATCGTGCCCATGAAGCGGATTATACTTCTCTTTTCAATCGTGTGAAGTTACAATTGAATCCGGAGGTAACTGCCCGGAATCTGCCTACCAATCTGCGTTTGGCAAACTATCGGAAAGGGCAGGCCGATTATCGTCTGGAGGAGTTGTATTATCAATACGGCCGGTATCTGTTGATCGCTTGTTCCCGTCCGGGTAATATGCCTGCAAACCTGCAGGGCATATGGCACAACAACTTGAATGGTCCCTGGCGTGTGGATTATCATAACAACATCAATATACAGATGAATTATTGGCCGGCCTGCTCCACCAATTTAGGAGAATGTACCCGGCCGTTGGTTGATTTTATCCGGAGCTTGGTGAAGCCCGGTGCAGAAACGGCAAAAGCTTATTTCAATGCCCGTGGGTGGACAGCTTCTATTTCCGCCAATATTTTCGGTTTTACGTCGCCTTTGTCGAGCGAAGATATGTCATGGAATTTTAATCCGATGGCAGGTCCCTGGCTGGCTACCCATATTTGGGAATATTACGACTATACGCGTGACAAGGAATTCCTGAAAAGCACGGGATACGATCTACTTAAAAGCAGTGCACAGTTCACAGTGGATTATTTGTGGCATAAACCAGACGGAACTTATACGGCTGCTCCTTCCACTTCACCGGAACACGGTCCGGTGGATGAGGGGACTACCTTTGTACATGCAGTGGTGCGTGAAATCCTGCTG
>NZ_HF991092.1:0-28200 GCF_000432295.1 Bacteroides sp. CAG:189 | reverse complement strand
AATCCTGCTGAATGCCATTGAAGCAAGTAAGGTGCTGGGAGTGGACAAGAAAGAACGAAAAGAGTGGGAGTATGTGCTTGCGCATCTGGCTCCTTATAAGATAGGACGTTACGGGCAGTTGATGGAGTGGTCCAGAGACATCGACGATCCGGAAGACGAGCATCGTCATGTGAATCATCTGTTCGGATTGCATCCGGGGCATACCCTGTCTCCGGTGACGACTCCGGAATTGGCTCAGGCTGCCCGGGTGGTGCTCGAACATCGTGGAGATGGAGCTACCGGATGGAGTATGGGTTGGAAACTGAACCAATGGGCAAGATTGCAGGATGGAAATCATGCTTATAAACTGTATGGCAATCTGTTGAAGAATGGGACATTGGATAATTTGTGGGATACGCATGCGCCTTTCCAGATCGACGGGAATTTTGGAGGTACGGCAGGTATCACCGAAATGCTGCTGCAAAGTCATATGGGATTCATTCAGTTGCTGCCTGCACTGCCGGATGCGTGGCAAGATGGTTCGGTAAGCGGAATTTGTGCAAGAGGCGGTTTTGAAGTGAATCTTTCGTGGAAGGATGGCAAGTTGGCAGAGGCGGTAGTGACCTCTGAAAAGGGTGTTCCGTGTACGGTGAGATACGAAGATAAGACGTTGTCTTTTAAGACAAAGAAAGGTAGCAGCTACCGGATTGTAATGGACAATAATGAACTGAAAAAGAAAATAATAGAATGATGAAGAAAGGACTTTTTTTATTGTTATTGCTTTGGTTATGGATGATACCGGCCGAAGCGGCTTATCAGCCTCAGTATTCAGTGGCCGGCTTCTATCCTTTGGATGATACCGGACGTACGGTGTATTCCATGAATCCTGCCTGGCGTTTCCATAAGGGAAGTGCCCCTGAAGCGTATCGGGTGGATTTTGAAGACAGTGCCTGGGAAGTGGTTTCATTGCCGGACGGAATAGAGTATCAGCCGACGGAAGCCAGTGGGTGTACGAATTATCAAGGAGAGGTATGGTATCGTAAGCATTTTACTCCGGTAGATGAATGGAAGAATAAGAAGCTGTTCTTGCATTTCGAGGCGATCATGGGTAAATCTAAAATCTGGATTAACGGACATTTGGTGAATGAACACTTCGGGGGATATCTGCCGGTTATTGCGGATGTTACCGCCTATGTGGATTTTGGAAAAGACAATGTGATAGCCGTATGTGCTGATAATAGCGACGATCCTTCGTATCCTCCCGGTAAGGCGCAGGATGTACTGGATTTTACTTATAGCGGAGGAATTTACCGCGACTGCTGGCTGATTGCCCATAACGATGTGTACATTACAGATCCGAATTATGAAAATAAGGTAGCGGGTGGCGGATTATTTGTTGCTTATAATAATGTGTCAGAAGAAAGCGCGGATGTATTGCTGGATATTCAGGTAAGAAATGACCGTAAACAGTCTTTTAATGGAAAGGTGGTTTATGAATTGCTCGATGCCAATGGCGGGAAAGTGGGTGAAGCTGGCCGTAAACTTTCCATAGGCAAAGGAAAGGCGGTTTCCGGTGCCAGTAAGATAAAATTGTCTGCTCCGCATCTCTGGTCGCCGGAGTCGCCCTATTTGTATCAGTTGCATGTGTATATAAAAGATAATCAAGGAAATGTGATTGATGGTTATCGTCGTCGTATCGGTGTGCGCAGCATAGAGTTTAAGGGGAAGGACGGTTTTTGGCTGAACGGGAAACCTTATGAAGCTCCCCTGATAGGTGCTAACCGGCACCAGGATTTTGCGATTGTGGGCAATGCACTGTCTAATGGCATGCATTGGCGGGATGCAAAGAAATTGAGGGATGCCGGATTGAAAGTGATCAGAAATGCCCATTATCCGCAAGATCCCGCCTTTATGGATGCTTGTGATGAATTGGGGCTTTTCGTAATAGTCAATACTCCGGGATGGCAGTTCTGGAATGAGGCTCCGGAATTTGCGCAACGGGTTTATTCTGATATTCGCAATATGGTGCGTCGGGATCGGAATCACCCTTCCGTATGGATGTGGGAGCCGATTTTGAATGAGACGTGGTATCCGGCGGATTTTGCACAAAACGTGAAAAACATCGTGATGGAAGAGTATCCGTATCCTTATTGCTATACAGGATGTGATTCGGAAGCGAAAGGACACGAATATTTTCCGGTACTTTTTAAGCACCCGCAACTGGGAGGAGTAGATAAAGAGGAAGCGGAACATCCGGAAATTACTTACTTTACCCGTGAATGGGGAGATAATGTGGACGATTGGTCATCGCACAATTCTCCCAGTCGTGCCAGCCGTGCCTGGGGAGAAACTCCCATGCTGATTCAGGCACAGGGGTATGCGAATCCTTCTTATCCGTATACCTGTTATGAGATGTTGTATCAGACAACCCGGCAGCATATCGGCGGATGTCTGTGGCATTCGTTCGATCATCAGAGGGGCTATCATCCCGATCCTTTTTACGGGGGGATTATGGATGCTTTCCGGCAGCCGAAGTATTCGTATTATATGTTTCAGGCGCAACGTAGCCCGCAGAAAAGCGATTTGATAGCCGAAACGGGGCCGATGGTATACATCGCACACGCGATGACTCCTTTCTCACCCAAAGATGTGACGGTTTATTCCAATTGTGACGAGGTTCGTCTTACGGTATTTAAAGAGGGAAAACAGTATCATTTTAAAAAGGAGAAAAGGGAGAAGGGAATGCCGTCTCCGGTGATTACGTTTAAGGATGCGTATGATTTTATGCAGGATAAGGCTTTGTCGCGTAAAAGAAAGCAGGCGGATGTATATATGTTTGCAGAGGGGCTTATCGATGGAAAAGTGGTGGCTACTCATCGGGTATCTCCGGCACGTCGTCCGTCCCGGCTTTTGCTGTGGGTTGATAATGAGGGGATGCAGATGGAAGCCAATGGCTCGGATATAGTTACGGTAGTAGCTGCTGTGGCAGATGAAAACGGGAATATCAAACGTTTGAATAACTATTTCGTTCGTTTCGAGATTGAAGGTGAAGGTACGATTTTGGGTGATGAGGACATTATGGCGAATCCACGTCCCGTACAATGGGGGACGGCACCTGTATTGGTGAAGTCGACTACCCGTCCCGGCAAGATTAAGGTTCGGGCTTCCGTATTGGTGGAAGGTACGCAGATGCCCGCCAGTGAAACGATTGAAATAGAGACTTATCCGGCAACTGTTCCTTTGATTTTTGATGAGGCCGAAGAGAATGCTATGGGTAAGATAGTCAGAAAGAAAACTACCGGGAAAACGGAAGATGAAGATTGTGCACGCGAAGTGAAGAGATTACAAATGGAATTGAATCAATATAAACTGAAAGAGGTGGAACAACAACAAACGGATTTCGGTGAAAAAAGATGAATAGAGAAGTACAATGAAGAAAATTTTATTATCAATGGCTCTGCTTGCTGCGGTTTGTAGCGGGCAGGCACAAAACGGAAAAGAGTATTATGTGAAGCATCTGGATTTTCCACAGGGTGCTACACTTCAAGAGAAAGTGGATATGGCGGCAAGATTGGTACCGACGCCACAACAGTTGGCTTGGCAACAGATGGAACTGACTGCTTTCCTGCATTTCGGTATCAATACCTTTACAGGTCGTGAATGGGGAGACGGGACAGAAGATCCGGCCCTGTTCAATCCGACACAGTTGGATGCAGAGCAGTGGGTGCGTACATTGAAAGAAGCCGGTTTTAAGATGGTGCTTCTCACGGCGAAGCATCATGACGGTTTTTGTTTGTGGCCTACCAAGACTACGGCTCATTCGGTAGCTTCTTCATCTTGGAAGAATGGTAAAGGGGATGTGGTGAAGGAACTTCGGGACGCTTGTGATAAGTATGACATGAAATTCGGAGTGTATCTGTCTCCCTGGGATAGAAATGCGGCATGCTATGGGGATTCTCCGAAATATAACGAGTTTTTCATTCAGCAATTGACAGAGTTGCTTTCCAACTATGGGGAAGTGCACGAGGTGTGGTTCGATGGTGCCAATGGTGAAGGGCCTAATGGCAAGAAACAGGTTTATGACTGGGATGCATTCTATAAAACGATCCAGAAGTTACAACCGAAAGCTGTAATGGCTATTATGGGTGACGATGTGCGCTGGGTAGGCAACGAGAAAGGAATCGGCCGCGAGACGGAATGGAGTGCTACCGTGCTTACTCCGGGAATCTATTCCCGTTCGGAGAAAAACAACAAACAGTTGGGGGTATTTGGCAAGGCGCAGGATTTGGGAAGTCGGGATATACTCGGAAATGCAACGGAACTTTTCTGGTATCCTTCGGAGGTAGATGTTTCTATTCGTCCGGGTTGGTTCTATCATCAGGAAGAGGATAGTAAGGTGAAAAGCCTGAAACATTTGACGGATATTTATTTTCAGTCTGTCGGTTATAATTCGGTTTTACTGTTGAATATACCGCCGGATCGCCGGGGATTGATAAACGAAGCGGATGTGACCCGTTTGAAAGAGTTTGCCGAATATCGTAAACAGACTTTTGCCGATGACAGGGTGAAAGGCGGACAGAAGTTATGGGAAGCGAAACCGGGTGAAGAACGCATTTATAAACTGAAATCGGGTTCGGAGATCAATGTAGTGATGTTGCAGGAGGATATTTCGAAAGGACAGCGTGTGGAAGAATTTTCGGTAGAGGCACATACTGCTGATGGCTGGAAAGAGGTAGGGCAGGGGACTACCGTAGGTTATAAACGTATGTTACGTTTCCCTGCAGTAAAAACCGATCGGTTGAAAATTAAAATAAAGAATTGCCGTCTGACCGCCAATATCAGTAAGATAGCTGCTTTTTATGCGGTTCCTTTACAGGAAGAGGGTGAAACGGTCGATTGGAACAATCTGCCGCGTTCTGCTTGGAAACAGGTTTCTGCTTCTCCGCTCGTTATTGATTTAGGCAGTCCGGTATCGTTGGGGGCTTTTACTTATGCTCCTGCCAAAGCCGAAGCCAAGCCGACAATGGCGTTCCGGTATAAATTCTTTGTGAGCTTGGATGGTAATAATTGGAAAGAAGTTCCTTCAAGTGGAGAGTTTAGTAACATTATGCATAATCCGCTTCCGCAAACGGTATCATTTAAGGAGAAGGTGAAAGCCCGGTTTATCAAATTAGAAGCTACTACACCGACAGATACTCCTGCTGTGGTGGAAATAAATGAAATCGGGGTAACGGTGAATAAATAACGTCCACTTGCAACAAGGATGCTGCAGCATAGCTTCTCCTCCTTTTGGAAGCCATACGGAATATAAAGTTATATCGAACTTAGATTAAATAAATAATTGATGAGCACAATGAACATAAATAAGCGTAATTTATATACTACCGCCTCTGCTTTGGTTTTGTCTGGGCCATTAGTGGCTCAGCAACCGAATATTATTCTTTTTCTGGTGGATGATATGGGGTGGCAGGATACCTCAGTTCCTTTCGGGGCAGAGCCCACCAAGTTGAACGAAATTTATCATACCCCCAATATGGAGAGGTTGGCACAAAAAGGGGTGAAATTTACTCATGCTTATGCAAATTCCATCAGCTCTCCGTCGCGGGTAAGTCTTTTTACCGGGGCAAATGCTGCAAGACATCGGGTAACTAACTGGACCTTGAAGAAAAATGTTTCTACTGATCGCAAAAACGATCTGTTGGAATTTGGAGATTGGAATTACAATGGTTTGTGTCCGGAAGAGGGCGTGCCTTATACATTTTATGCCAAATGTCTACCCGAACTGCTTCGGGAAAACGGATATACAACCATGATGGTGGGTAAAGCGCATTTTGGATCATTGGATACTCCGGCAGCTGATCCGTTAACAATTGGCTTCGACTATAACATTGCCGGACATGCTGCCGGAGCGATGGGGAGTTATTTGGGAGAAGAAGGATACGGGGCTACCGGAAACCCCGAGTGGGCGAAGATATGGGCCGTTCCCAATCTGGAAAAGTATCATGGTACGGATACGTTTTTGACTGAAGCTTTGACGTTAGAGGCTAAAGGATTGATGGATAAGGCACTGCTTAAGCAAAAACCTTTCTTTTTGTATATGAGTCATTATGCAGTTCATGCTCCATTTGCTACCGATAAGAGGTTTTATGATAAGTATATTGCTAAAGAACTTTCTCATAAAGAAGCGCAGTATGCCGGACTGGTGGAAGGTATGGATAAGAGTTTGGGCGATCTGATGGATTATCTGGAAGAAAAAGGTATCGCACAAAATACGGTTGTCATTT
The DNA here is from genome assembly GCF_000432295.1 of Bacteroides sp. CAG:189. Taxonomy (NCBI): domain Bacteria; kingdom Pseudomonadati; phylum Bacteroidota; class Bacteroidia; order Bacteroidales; family Bacteroidaceae; genus Bacteroides; species Bacteroides sp. CAG:189. Next base: position 21,937 of record NZ_HF991092.1, on the reverse strand, counting down.
TTATGTCGGATAACGGTGGTTATACAATAGGCCGTCCGGATAAGAACTTTCCATTAAGTGAGGGAAAAGGGTCACTGAAGGAGGGAGGTATTCGTGAGCCGATGATCGTCTACTGGCCGGGGGTGACGCAACCTTCTGCCGAAAATGCGACACCGGTGATTATTGAGGATTTCTTTCCCAGTATTTTGGAACTTGCCGGGGTAAAGAAAGGAATACATACTCCGCAAGTTGTGGATGGAAAAAGTTTTGTGCCATTCCTGAAGGGAAAACGGGGGGATATGAAACGTCCTTTATATTTTCATTATCCCAATAATTGGGGGGAACGTCATGGTACTACCGGTGCCCCGCAAAGCGCTATTATTGAGGGAGACTGGAAACTGATTTATTATTATGAATCACAGACTTCTGCTTTGTTTAATTTGAAAGATGACCTGTCGGAATTGCACAATCTTATCAATGAGGAGGCATGCGGGAAAATCGCTGCCAAGTTGGCGAAAGATTTGACTCGTCATTTGAAGAAAACAAATGCTATCATACCTGTATTGAAATCAACCGGTAGGCCGGTGAGATATCCGGATGGAACAGAGATAAAAACGGTTTCTTAATTGAATAATTTTATTATAGGTAGTCAAGTAGTAAGTAGTTAAGTAGTAAGTAGTTAAGTAGTAAGTAGTCAAGTAGTTAAGTAGAAATGATTTGCCTGATGTGTTTTTCTTGACTACTTACTACTTGACTACTTACTACTTGACTACTTACTACTTAACTACTGATCATGAATTGTTGAGGCCTAATTGTTTCTTATTATTTCAAAGTCGGTATATATAGGTAGATGATCGCTGTACCCTCCCAGATATTTTATGCCGGAATAAGTGCGGAAAGGTTGTTTTCCTCCATATTTTTCATCATTGGATAACAGAAAAGGCAGACGGGCTACGTTTGCCTTTTTTTCGTTGGTATGGAAAGGTGATGAGTTGTCCAATAAGGTACCGGATATAATAAGGTGGTCAAGTAATCCCCATTTTCCCTGATATTTGTAAGAGCCAAAACTGTATTTTTCGGCTTCTGCTCTTGATGCAAGTAGGTGATAGAGCTGTAAGGGGGCGGGATGGGGTGGCGGGGCCAATGCACCCAGTGTTTGGGTTATTGACTTATTGTTTGGGTAATCATTAAAGTCTCCCATAATAATAAGTTGAGGATGTAGGCGGGTAGTCAGCAGACTGTCTGCTATCGAACGGATTTTTCCGGCAACTAACATACGGTAGGGTTCGGATACCTTGGCTCCGCCAGAACGTGAAGGAAGATGAACGACTAATACATCCAGACTGTCTCCTGTGGCGAGTAGTCCGCAAACATGGAGGATGTCTCGTGTTGGGCGGTTCTGCGGTCTAAAAGTACCGGTCGGGATGGAACGGTGGGATAGTAATTTAAAACGGTCACGTTGGTAGAGCAATGCTACATCGATGCCGCGTTCATCCGGAGAGTGAGTGATGACATAGCGGTATTCTTGTTCTTTTAAAGGAGAATAGCGTGTCAGATCGCGCATAACATTGTCATTTTCTACTTCACAAAGCCCCACCAGAACCGGTGGAACCCATTCACCGACAGCAGTAATGACGCGGGCTATATTGACTAATTTCTTTTTGTAACGCTGGTAGTTCCAGTGGCGGAGAGCATCGGGCAGAAACTCATAATCGTTTTTTAGGGAATCATGGTGGGTGTCGAATAGATTTTCTACATTCCAGCACATTACGCGGAAAGGGGGGTAATCGGCTTGAGCGGTGAGTCGGGGCATGTACAAGAAAAGGAATAATAAGACAATTATTCCTCTATTCATTTTCTTCTTCTTCTTTTTCTTGCCATTCATAACATCCGGCATCGGGTGCTTCGTCTATGGTTCGTGGCATTCCTTTCAGATCCAGAGGAAAGTCTTGGGCATCTTCGCTCAGTCCGATATTAATGGCAGCCGATTTTGGAGTTAACTGGAAATCGAACAATTGTTCTCCCCGTTTATCTGTTAGCAAAAAGTTATCGTCCTTTTTCCATGTCACATTGATTATCTTGTCATTTTTTTCTTCTACGGAATTGATGAGGCAGTGAGAAAAAAGATAGTCGAAAGCTATGGAAGAGTCATCTGAGCGTGAACCGTTGATTTCGTCATTAGAAGAGCCGGCTATGATACAATTGTGAAAAGCCGCATTGATAATAGGATAGGCTATTTCTCCTGATTCGTTTTTTAAGGCAAGGGCTACTCCTTGTTTTATATCCCAACTATAATAATTGGCCAGCGTACAGTGCACGAATTTATAATTTCCTCCAAGCAGGCTTACACAATTTTTTCCGGCATTACTGATTTCACAGTTACCAATGCTGGCTTGGCAAGAGGTCATTTCCAGTCCGTTTCCCGAGACTTGCCGGATAACGGAATTGGTAAGGGTCAGCTTCTTTTGGTCGATAGCCGATGAGTCGCAACGGATACCATATATTCCTCCGTGTATATCGACAAAGTTCAGAGAATTATCATAGCTTGAAGTATGGAAACGGATACCGTCCCATTGTCCGGGCAAGCGGTCATAGGGGAGGTTGGAGAACATCTTGTCAGTACGGTCGCCTCGGAAAACAACGGGAGCTTCCAGTGTGCCTTCTGCTACGAGTTGTCCATGTACTTGGATGCTCGATTTGCCGTGAAAATAGAACCGGGTTCCGGCGCCAATGGTTAAGCGGGCACCTTCCTTTACACTCAGACTGTCATAGATGACGATAGGACGTGCGGAACTGATAAGGGTATCTTGTGTGATTTCCTTTTGGCGCAAAGAGACAAAATCTTGTCCATATGCCAGCAACTTAACGTTCTGTCGGTTGGTATTGGTGATGAATACGATGGAATCTTTCCGGAAGACAGGTTCGTCACTGTCTTGTGGAGCTAAAGTTGCTTCAATAAAGACATATAAGCTGTCTTTGCTCCGTATCTCCACATCATAAAAGGAATTGCCCTTCATGCCGTCCACATTGATGCGGAATCCGGAATTGGCGGCATCTGCCAATACGATCGATGAAATGATTAATGATTCTTTGTTGCGGTTATATACTTTCAGGATATGGGTGGAAGTGCCGATACCGGCTAATATGGTATCCATTCTTAACGTGTCTTGGGAAAAAGAGAGTGCAAGAGAGGGATCGGCGGAGAAGTTCTCGTCATCACAGGCCGGGAACAATACCAAACTTGCCAATAAAAATAAGAGAATGTATACCGGGTTTCTTTTCATATCTTGCTGTTATATAAATCAGGCACAGATTAGAGAATCCGTGCCTAATATAAACGAGGAATGACCTTGTTTATTATTTCTTTTCCGGGATATTTGCCAATACATCCAACAGGTGACGCCAGAATTTGTCTACCGAAGGAATGTGCATACGTTCGTCCGGTGAGTGAACTCCCGTCAGTGTAGGACCGAAAGAAATCATATCTAAGGAAGGATATTTATCGAGGAAAAGTCCGCATTCCAGACCGGCGTGAATTGCTTTTACCTGAGCGTCTACACCGAACAAACGTTTGTAGGAAGCGGCTGCCACTTCCAGAATGGCTGAGTGCGGATTCGGTTTCCAACCTGGATAACCGTCACCGAAAGTTACAGTTGCACCTGCCAACTGGAAAGCCGCACGAACGGTATTCGCCATATCATCGCGGGCGGAGAGGATAGAACTGCGCTGGCTGGTTTCGATACGGATTATATTTCCCGGTTTCATCTTAACGGATGCTAAGTTGGTGGAGGTTTCTACCAGTCCGGGGATATCCTGACTCATGGCATATACTCCGTGGGGTACAGCATAGAGTGCTTTCAACAGACGGGCGGTGGTATCTTGGTCAATAGCTTTGGTACGGGGTGTTTCCGATTCTAATACAAGTTTTAAATCCGGTTCTGTTACTGCGAGCTCATTTTCTATTTCGGCAGTAAAGATGTTCAGGTCGGCACGTACATCATGTTTGGCATCTTCGGGGACGGCACAGACAGCGTATGCTTCACGAGGGATAGCGTTGCGAAGGTTACCGCCATTAATTTCACATAAGTACAGGTCGTATTTGGCTATCATTTTACTGAGAAAACGGTTCAGTATCTTGTTGGCATTACCGCGACCCAGATGGATATCACCACCGGAATGTCCGCCTTTCAGACCTTTTACCTCTACTTTAAAGAAAAAGTAACCGGCTGGAACATCTGCCTCCTTATAAGTAAATTGGGCTACGGAGTCTATTCCTCCTGCGCAACCGATGAAAAGTTCCCCTTCATCTTCCGAATCAAGATTCAACAGGATATCACCGTTCATGAAACCTTCTTTCAAGGCAAATGCACCGGTCAACCCCGTCTCTTCGTCTACTGTGAACAGGCATTCCAACGGACCGTGCTCGATGGTATCATCTGCCAGAATAGCGAGTTCTGTGGCTACTCCGATTCCGTTATCGGCTCCGAGTGTCGTGCCTTTGGCTTTCATCCATTCACCATCAATTTCTGTTTCGATAGGATCGACAAGAAAATCGTGTTCCACGTCATTATTCTTTTCGCAGACCATATCCACGTGTGATTGCAAAATGACGGTTTGCAGATTCTCCTTTCCCGGCGTGGCCGGTTTCTTGATCAAAACGTTTCCGACTTCATCAACTTTGGTCTCCAGATTATGTTTTTCTCCGAACGCTTTTAAGTATGCGATAATTTTTTCTTCCTTCTTTGAAGGGCGCGGTACTTGGCATATTTCTGCAAAATACTTGAATACACCTGCCGGCTTAAGTTCTTGTTTTTCCATTCTTTTTTCTTTTTATTTGAGTGAATGTTTGAAATATAACCCCTTATTGCTAAAGATGGTTAAAATAAATCTACTTTCTGAACCCGTTTCTCTTTTTTATAATAAAAAAGGCGGTTGAGTCCATACAAAAGTCTATATTTGCACCCACAAAATTAATAGAAATGCTCAATACAATACTGTTTACTTTGTTAATAGTTACTATTTGTATCTTATTATTAGGTATCAAGGTCTTTTTTGTGAAAGGTGGAAAATTTCCTAACGGACATGTGAGCGGCAATAAAGCTTTAAGAGATAGGGGGATTAGTTGTGCACAGTCTCAGGACCGTGAAGCACAGAAGAAATCCCGCTTTTCTATTGATGCCCTTGAAAAGGCTTTGAATGATAGTATGAACTAATTAATTAAAAACTATATTTTTACAAGTTATGAAGAGAATAAATTGCCTCATTAACGGTTTGGCTGCTCTTGCGCTTATCGTTTTGTTTTCACAATGCGCTGGTAAAGCTGATACAAAAACTACGACATCTGCCGGAGAAGCAACAGCTAATACTGTATCCGGTGATTTAAAGATCGCTTATGTGGAAGTGGATACGCTGCTTTCCAAATACAACTTCTGCATTGATCTGAATGAGGCTATGATGAAGAAAGAAGAGAATATCCGTTTGACACTGAATCAGAAGGCTGCTACTCTTGACAAGGATCAGAAAGAATTCCAGAAGAAATACGAAAACAATGCGTTTATTTCTCCGGAGAGAGCTCAGCAGGAATATAACCGTTTGATGAAGATGCAACAGGATTTGCAGGCATTACAGAATAAATTGACTAATGAGTTGGCTGCCGAAACACAGAAGAACAGTTTGCAGTTGCGTGACTCTATCAATGTTTTTCTGAAAGAGTATAACAAGACGAAAGGTTACAATTTGATTCTTAGTAATACCGGTTTTGATAACTTGCTTTATGCCGATAGTTCATTCAATATCACACAAGAGATTATCGATGGCTTGAATGCAAGATATACTTCTGCTGCTAAAAAATAATTTTAAGATATTTATAGAAAAAGGGGCATAAATGCATCAACTGCATTTATGCCCCTTTTTTATATTCGCGGATTCGGAATTAATGTCCGGGCCTGCCGCCGCCACCGCCACTGCTACCAATTGTCGTTACCATTGAGCTGGTGGTGAAAGTGGTTGTTTTCGTTCCGGGAGTGTACACGGCTCCTGTGTAGTAGCCATGGAAATCTTCTCCACCGGAGATGCTGCCTCCTGTATAGATCGTGTAATTGGTATTGGCTTTCAGGTCGGCACTGCTGAATAATAGAGTCATTGTCTGATAAGAACGCGGCAATTTATACGTAAACACATTCGTACCGTTTGCATCTTGTATGTTGATCAGATTGCCGGATGTTGCTGATGATGCACTATATAACACGGAACGTTGACTACAAGCCGATGAAGTAGGAGTGCTACTCGAGCCACCCGTACCTATTAGCACTCCTCCTGTGATAGAGAATGTATTCCTGTCACAATCGAATCCCTCTTCCGGACTGTTTGTGCCGGATGCGATCACAATACCACCGGTTACGGTCAGAGTGCCATTAGAGTCGATACCGTCATTGCCGGATGAATAACAATAGATATATCCGCCGTTTATCACTACTTGATTGGCTGCATTAATAGCGTCGTCATAAGTTTCTATGTCGTAAATTCCACCATTAATGGTTAGGACATCTTTACTTTCCATGCCTTCTCCTCCGTCTTGTGTACAGCGGATTGTAAATGTGCCCGAATGGGATGTAAGGTCTCCGATACATTTTATTGCTTTCGGGTTGGCATAATCTGCGTTTTCTCCATGTCCGGAAACCAGGAATTTAGCTCCGGTTGTAGTGGCGTCAACAACGGGGCCTTCGGCATTTACTGCACCGAAAACAATTTCACCGTCGGCCGAAATTCCCTTACCTGCACTACCTGTACTCTTCATTGTAACTGTGCCGTTTGTGATATGTATGTTACCGTTGCTTTTCATACAAGTGGCCGAATAAGAATCGAGTATACTGTTGGTATTCGTATACGTTCCTCCGTTACCGGAGGTTGTGATTTGGACATCGCCGCCTGAAATAACCAGGTCACCGTCTGTCGATATTCCTTTTCCTGCTGTTCCGGTACTTGTGATAATGATGTTGCCTCCTGCTATATAAACCGTTTGGTCACATTTGATACCTGTACAATAGGAAGGATCGTTATCAACAACTGCTACCGAACCGGTAGTCTGGATATGTATTGTTCCGTCATTAATCCGGAGATCGTTTTTGGTTTTGATCCCTTTGGATTGGTTACCGGATACCGACATATGAATTTCACCTCCGTTCATGGTGAAAGTGCCGTCGCATTTAATGCCTTTTACATCGTCGGAAGTAGAAGTTATTTGAACTTTTCCTCCGTTGATTTCAATGTATCCTTCGTCTCCGTCGAGTCCGTCACTATCGGAGGTTACTGTTACCGAACCTCCGTCGATACGGATGTAATCGTTGGCATGAATCCCATCGGAAGCGGCTCCGGTAATTGTTATGTTTCCGGAATTTACTAATAAATAATCATCACTGCAAATGCCATGCTTTTTATTACCCTGTACATATAGAGCACCTTCTCCATTGAAAATCAGTTGACCCTCACTGAAGAAGCATCCTTTCATGTCTTCTGAACCGGAGTCGGCATACTTCTTTCCGTCTGTTAATGTGTTTATCGTACCTTCCGTCAAATTGACTGTGACCTTTTTACCCGATTGGATATTGATGGCCGGGCCGTCTGCATTCGTTATATTTACTCCGTTCAGTGTCAATATAAATTTTTTATCGCTATAAATCTTAAACATTCCATTGGAAATAGTTCCGGTAAGTATGTATTCTACTTCCTCGGAGATGGTGGATGTTATGATAACATTTCCGTCATCTACGGAAATTGAAACACCTTCGAAAGCCAATGGATTAACAATCTCTATTCCGGTATCGGAATAGAGGATTTTTATTTGCAGAGAATTGTCTCCGAAACTCAGACTATCTATTTCGGTCATGGAATACGTAGGGGCATCTTGATCGTGCAAGTGTAAAAGTACGGCTTCATTTACAAATGTCATACTGTCGAGAACTGACAGGAGAACTCCTTGGGTTATTTTGTCTGAGCGATGTACAAACATCTTTTCTTGCGCCAGTATACTTTGTATACACAACGCACAAATTCCTGATAATAAAATAATCCGTTTCATGGTCGTCTGAATTTGAATACATGGTGGTCTATTTTCAGCAGATAAATTCCGGGAACCAAACGGTCTGTATCCAAATAGCCGGTTTCGCTGACTTGATCTTGAAAAATTTTCATTCCATCCAGCCCGTAAACAACTGCGGTAGTACCTTTTGCTATGTTTCTGATCTGTACATTTTTTGTGGATGGATCTACAAAGATGTAAACATTCTGTTCTCCGGTAAGAGAATTACTGATGCCTGTGGTTCCGTTACTGAAAGTAATTGTCCGTACTTCTGAATAGTGAAAGGAGCTTTCCTCTCCGTTCAGCCGGTTCAGCCATAGTGAGCCATTCTGAAAAGCCAGTTTCCTGATCTCGGATAGACGGAAAGTCTGTTCCGTGCCATCATTCAGATTGATGATTAAATTCTCTTGTGCTTGTATATGATATACATTTATCATAAATAGCCATCCGAGAATGATTGATGGTAATACTCTGATTCGATTCATATTTTTTAGCGTATTAAGAACTTGTCTAAATTTTCCTCTAAAAGTTTTATCAGTTTTTGAGTTTATTTTCGGCCTGTTTCCTTGTTTTCACTCGTCAGATAGCCCGTTATCCTCCTCTGAAAACAGAAAAATATCCTTAAATAATGATTCTTAAAAGAATGCTGAGCAAAATTTAAACCGGCTCTAAGTTTTAATCGAAATTGAGTATTTTTATATTAAATAACAATTAAAATCAATCAACAGGTCTTTTTTATCTGCCAATACTGAGATTTTGAGGTGTTTACAGAAATACTTAATATTTATGATTAGAGGATTTCCTTGTGGTAGTAATGAGATCTTGGAAAGAGGGGAAACCGGGGTAAATTTTTATATCGAACATAGAAGGGTCTGTTTGAATTTTCCTCTCAAAATAATACTGAGTAAAATTTAAGCAGGCTCCCAGGTAAATAAAAAAATGATGAGAAAACTTTTATTATAGCTTGGCTTCTTCTTGTGGAATGCGAAAAGCCGTGTAAAGTTCCAGAATGGCAGCGATGGTAAGACAGGCGATCCATTCATTTCCCCGGGTAGAGAACATGAAAGCTCCGGTCAGCACTAATGCGACGGCGCCGAATATTTGCTGGATGCGCAAGCGTTTCAATGTTTTGCTTTTCCCCTTTACCGGAGTATTGATTTGGGCAAGAGCTACAAAGCCAGCTCCGATGGTATATATATAAGGTGCATAAATCCATCCGGTGATGAATACTGCTGCTCCTACAAGAGCCATAAGAGCGCCTACGGCAAAAAGTGCGGGTACGAGTTGTTTCATTTATTTATTTTCAAATACGTAAATATCTTCATTGGGTTTCTTCATCAGATACTTTTCACGTGCTATTTGCTCGATGGCATCAGGATTACTGCTTAGCTCGTTGAGTTTCTTTGTGTTTTCTTCGTAGTCGGCACGGTATTTTTCGATTTCGCTTTGCAACCGACTGATTTCACGTGTATATCCGATACGCCGGATGGCGCTGTTTTCGTCCAGAAAACCGATGATGGCTGCAAAAGCCAACACAGTGATGAGGTATTTGTGTTTACCGATAAACTCCCAGATTGTTAGTAAATTGCCCATAACTTCTCCTTTAATTCCGTATGCAAAGATAAAACTTATAACTTAAAACTTGCCACTTCCCGGCTAAAACTTCTCACTCATCACTTATTACTTATTACTTTTTTTGCGTACATTTGCAGAAACTCAAAAAACAGAGAGATCCCGACGTATGGAAAACTATATTGTATCTGCCCGTAAATATCGTCCGTCTACCTTTGAGTCGGTGGTGGGCCAACGGGCATTGACTACGACACTGAAGAATGCCATTGCCACGCAAAAACTGGCGCATGCCTATCTGTTTTGCGGGCCTCGTGGAGTAGGAAAAACCACGTGTGCACGTATCTTTGCCAAGACTATCAACTGTATGACTCCTACTGAGGATGGAGAGGCTTGTAATGCATGTGAGTCTTGTGTGGCTTTCAATGAACAGCGTTCCTATAACATTCATGAATTGGATGCCGCGTCCAATAATTCGGTAGATGATATCCGCCAATTGGTAGAGCAAGTGCGGATTCCGCCACAGATCGGTAAGTATAAGGTGTATATTATCGATGAGGTACATATGTTGTCGGCCTCTGCTTTCAATGCTTTTTTGAAAACATTGGAGGAACCTCCCCGTCATGCTATCTTTATTTTGGCGACGACGGAGAAGCATAAGATTCTTCCTACTATTTTGTCGCGTTGCCAGATTTATGATTTTAACCGTATCAGTGTGGAAGACACGGTGCAGCATCTGGCTTATGTGGCTTCTAAAGAGAATATCACAGCAGAACCCGAAGCGCTGAATGTCATTGCGTTGAAGGCGGATGGCGGTATGCGTGATGCACTTTCCATCTTCGATCAAGTGGTAAGCTTTACCGGTGGACACATTACGTATAAGAGCGTGATTGAGAATCTCAATGTGCTGGATTATGAATATTATTTCCGGTTGACGGACTGCTTTCTTGAGAATAAGGTGAGTGACGCCCTGTTGTTGTTCAATGATGTGCTGAACAAAGGTTTTGACGGCAGTCATTTCATTACGGGACTTTCTTCTCATTTCCGTGATTTGCTTGTCAGTAAAGATGCTGCTACTTTGGCATTGCTTGAAGTAGGAGCCAGCATCCGGCAGCGTTATCAGGAACAGGCACAGAAGTGCCCGTTGCCTTTTCTGTATCGGGCTATGAAGCTCTGTAATGATTGTGATATGAATTACCGTGCCAGCAAAAATAAGCGTTTGCTGGTGGAACTGGCCTTGATACAGGTTGCCCAGCTTACCACCGAGGGGGATGACGTGGGTGATGGGCGCCGCCCTAAGCAAGCTATAAAACCCATATTTACGCAATCTGTTGCTGCTCAGCAGTCACAGACTGTTCCTGCTACGTCGCAAACTCAACCGGTTTCTGCTGTCGTTACTCCGGTTCAGCAACNNTGTTGTCGTTCCTCCGGTTCACCAACACCACCAGCAACTGCAACAACCGGCGTCTGTCCAATCTGTTCCTGTGGCTGGGACTTCTCCGGTTATTCCATCATCAGCAGATATACCTGCTTCCGGATTGAAGGTGCCGGTGAAGGAAGAGAAGAAAATTCCGGTAATGAATAAGGCCGGTTTGGGGGTTTCTATTAAGCATCCTCAGAAAGAAGCTGTTTCGCAGAGGACGACTACGCCTCAAGCATCGTCTCAGGTTCAGTCTCAGCCCGAAGAAGATTATATCTTCAATGAAAAAGATTTGAATTACTATTGGCAGGAGTATGCCGGCCAGCTTCCTATCGAGCATAAAGCGCTTGCGATGCGTATGCAGAATATTCGTCTGACGCTACTTAATGATGATATAACTTTTGAGGTAGTAGTGGATAATGAGATTGTGGCAAAGGACTTTACTTCTATGATTCCTAATGTACAAAACTATCTTCGCAGTCGTTTGAAGAACAGGAAGGTGAAGATGACGGTCCGTGTCAGTGCACCTGCCGAGAACGTACGTGCCTTCAGCAGGGTAGAGAAATTCCAGATGATGGCAAAGAAAAACGAGGCATTGTTACAGTTGAAAGACGAGTTCGGGTTAGAGTTATATTAAATCTTACACTTCTTCTTCCTGTAATATCTCCCAGAATCTTTGTGGCAACCAGATATTGGGTATGTTTATTGCGTTTTTGAACAATGGTGCAATATCGGCAGGACGGAATCCTGCTATTCCACATCCTATCTCAGTGACGAGGAATGTTCTTTCCGGATCGTTTTGAGCAAATTTTATGAATTGGTCTATGTAGGGGCGAATCGTTCCGATGCCACCTTGCATGGTAGGGATGGCATACGTCTGTCCTTGAAGACCCGTGCCTTGCCCCCAGACGGCTCCCCATTGGTTCATAGCCAGACGGGCGGCACCTCCACCATGATAGCCTTGCAGGTTGCTGCCGAATACGAATATCTCATTAGGCTTTAATTCTGTGATGTGATTGGGGGTGATGCGTGTATTCATGATTCAATAATTCTTAGTTGCCCGTAAAGATAGTGATTCTTTTATTAATTTTGTGAATGCATTCCGGTCGTTCGTTCAATTTATTTCTGTTATAGAGAGAATTGGCGGACTTTTGTGATATGTTTCACTAAAATAAAAGATTTATGGAAAAGCAGAAAATGCAATTTAAAACTCGGAATGTAGGATTTATTGTTCCTATTGGTCTTTATCTTCTTTTTGCCGGAATGCTTTCCTGGGGATCTGTCGTGAGTGCCAGATCTTTTCCTATAGGCGTCATGGCTACTTGAGGGATAGCTATCCCTGTCCTCACTATTCTTTCGTTGTTTTGTTCTTATCTCTTTTCTCATTTGTATACTAAAAATAAGAAATGGGGATGCTGGGGATTCATTCTTTATATTGGAGCCATTATTCTTTATACCTATCTGCTAAGTAAGAATTGGGGATTGGTATTCTGGATGTTATGTTCTAATTTGCGTTCGCTTGCTTTAGGGGTTTTGAATATGATGTGTCCGACTATTTGGGGTCTCCTTGATCCCCAATGTGGCACTTGAAAACGAACCACTTTAAACGAAGAAATCCTCAATAATCATGATTATCAAGGATTCTCTTTGGGTGGAAGACCGGACTCGAACCGGCGACATTCAGAACCACAATCTGACGCTCTAACCAACTGAACTACATCCACCATGTTTGCGTTTCTCTAACGCGGTGCAAAGATAGATATAATCTTTTAATCTGCAAATATTAGAAGGACTTTTTTTAATAAAAAATGTACTCTTTTATTCCCTTATTATGTTTGTTGAATAGGGAGCGGGTATCCTTAGTAAAGATTTTCAAGTGGTTACGTTCTATAACGGATAGTGAGTCTGTCGGATAATTGATCGGATATAATATGTAATTCTTCTTTCGCGATAATACCGGCCGAGAAGTCCATACTAAACTGTATTCGCAATTGGTGACGCGGGTAATGCTGTCCTTTTCAAGTTCTAATTTAAACAAAATTCCTCCGTCTGTCCGGCGGGCAGACATATTGGAAATGAAATTTCCTAAAGAATAGACTACCGCATGTCGGCTACCTGCCGTGCTGTCCGTGCGAAGTTCCATTGGCTGTACTACATGGGGATGAGAACCGATGATATGAGTTACACCTTGTTGCAATAACCAGTCTGCGAGAGAGGTCTGTTCCCGGTTAGGGAGCGATTGGTATTCTTCACCCCAATGTATACAGGCAATGAGAACATCGGGTTGGAGTGCTTTCGCTTTCCGGATGTCCAGTGCCATCGTTTCTTTGTCAATGTAATTCACAATGTTGGGAGAAGTTGCTTTGAGACCGTTTGTACCATACGTATAGTTGAGAAGTACGATGCGGAAACCGTTCTTTTCTATCATGAGCGGATATCGCTGTTCGCGTGTTTCAGCATTGGTGTATGTACCTGCATATGGGATGCGGAGGGAGTCGAGCATGAGAATGGTTCGTTCCAGACCTTTTTTACCTCGATCCAGGCAATGGTTGTTGGCTGTTATCAATACGTTGAAACCCGCTTCACGGATGGCGGAAAGATATTCGTCTGGTGCACTGAAAGCAGGATAACCACGATATGGTTTTCCGCCGAGGGTTACTTCCAGATTAGCGATGGCAATATCCGCCCGGCTGATTTCTTCTTTGACGAATTTGAAACAATCGGAGTAATCGTATCCGGCAGGAGTACGGGCGGCATTGATTTGTCCTTGGTGTTGCATCAGGTCACCGGCAAAAAGGAGTGTGATGCGGTGGGGAAGAAGGCTGTCATTCGCATTGGATATGATCGTATCTGAAACAGCCTTGACTGTATCTCCCTTTTCCTGCGACACAGATGTGCAGGAAAAGGAGAGAAGTAAGAGAATTATGAATGAGAAATATCTCATTTATAAATGGCTTTTTTACCGGCCAACAGCGTGTTCTTCATCAACGAAACAATGGTCATAGGGCCTACACCTCCCGGCACGGGGGTGATGTATGAACACTTGGGAGCAACCTCATCAAACTTTACGTCGCCCATCAGTTTGAAACCGGATTTTTTGCTGGCATCGGGTACGCGGGTGGTACCTACATCGATAATAACCGCACCTTCTTTCATCATATCGGCTTTCACGAAATTAGGCTGTCCTAAGGCGGCGATAATGATATCGGCTTCCTGACATTCTTTTACCAGGTCACGTGAGCGGCTATGGCAAACGGTGACTGTTGCGTCTCCCGGGTAGGCTTTCTGCATCATGAGGGCAGCCATCGGTTTACCGACAATGTTACTGCGTCCCAATACTACGCACTTTTTACCCGATGTTTCGATTTTATAACGCTTCAGCAGTTCGAGTATGCCGTTCGGAGTGGCAGATACGTAACAGGGCAGTCCGATAGACATGCGTCCTACGTTAATGGGATGGAAACCGTCTACGTCTTTGCGATAGTCGATGGTTTCGATTACTTTCTGTTCGGAGATGTGCTTGGGCAACGGGAGCTGTACGATGAAGCCGTCCACGTCGGTATCTTCGTTAAGTTCGCGTACTTTGGCCAGCAGTTCGTCTTCGGTCACATCGCTTTCATAACGGATAAGGGACGATTTGAAACCGCATACTTCACAGGCTTTTACTTTTGCAGCTACATATGTTTCGCTACCTCCGTCGTGTCCTACAAGGATAGCGGCCAAGTGGGGACGTTTACCTCCATTAGCCACAATTTCTGCCACTTCATCGGCAATTTCTTGCTTTACTTGTTCGGAAATGGCTTTTCCATCTATAAGGGTCATGTTCAATAGTATTTTGGTGATGGGCAAAAGTAGAATAATTTGCCGAACTCTCCAAGTCAAAGGAAAAGAAAGAAAGGAGCTTGTTTTTGTCAAGAGCTGATTTACGTATTCTTAACAAAATAGCCGGCGCTTCGCAAGAAAATGTGTGCCGCATTGTAATCCGGTTACATTTGTATCGCAACTAATAATGAAATGCATCGTGACATTACTTGTTACACATCGTGACATTACTTGTTATGTACCGTGACATGCCTTGTTATTTTGTATAAGTATTGTTCGGAAGTGCCGTAAGCACCCATCCCGGAGTCTTTGGCAAGTGATTTAAAAAAGAAAAGGAGAAAGCCGAAGCTCTCTCCTTTTATAGGTGTTTTAACTGAATATACTTTATGATTACGTCTGTAAAGATACGAAATCAGAATACAATAATCAAGCTTTTAGCCGGAAATTATCAGCGTTTCATTTTAGGCATCATCTTACCCATCTTGCTGCCTGTTACCATCTTCATCATCTTACGGGTCTGGTCGAATTGTTTCAGCAGGCGATTTACTTCCTGAATAGTCGTTCCGCTACCTTTGGCAATACGTGTGCGGCGTGAGCCATTAAGTATTTCGGGGTTGGAACGTTCTTCCGGCGTCATGGAGTAGATGATGGCTTCAATGCTTTTGAATGCGTTATCGTCGATATCGATGTCTTTGATGGCTTTGCCTACACCCGGAATCATGGATGCGAGTTCCTTAAGGTTACCCATCTTCTTGATCTGTGCAATCTGGCTGAGGAAGTCGTTGAAGTCAAACTGATTCTTGGCAATCTTTTTCTGTAAACGTTTGGCTTCTTCTTCATCGTATTGTTCCTGGGCGCGTTCTACCAGCGAAACGATGTCACCCATACCGAGGATACGGTCTGCCATACGTGCCGGATGGAACTGGTCGATAGCATCTAACTTTTCACCTGTTCCTACGAATTTGATAGGTTTATTTACAACCGAACGGATAGAAAGGGCTGCACCGCCACGGGTATCACCGTCGAGTTTAGTCAGCACTACACCGTTGAAGTCGAGACGGTCGTTGAACTCTTTGGCTGTATTTACAGCATCCTGTCCGGTCATGGAGTCGACTACAAAGAGAATTTCATTCGGCTGGATGGCTTCTTTGATCGCTGCAATCTCCTTCATCATTTCTTCGTCTACGGCCAGACGTCCGGCTGTATCGACGATGACAAGATCATAACCTTTGGCCCTGGCCTCTTTGATAGCGTTCTGGGCAATCTCCACAGGATTCTTGCTATCCGGTTCGGAATACATCGGAACATCGATCTGTTCGGCCAGTACGCGGAGCTGTTCGATGGCAGCGGGACGATATACGTCACAGGCTACGAGTAATGGTTTACGGTTTTTCTTTGTTTTAAGCATCCGGGCCAGTTTCCCGGAGAAAGTAGTTTTACCCGAACCCTGCAGACCGGACATCAGGATAATGGCAGGCTGGCCTTTGGTGTCGATTTCAACGGTTTCTCCACCCATCAATTGGGTCAGTTCGTCGTGAACGATTTTCACCATCAACTGACTCGGTTTTACGGCGGTAAGAACGTTCTGTCCTAATGCCTTTTCTTTTACCGTGTCAGTAAAGGTTTTTGCCACTTTATAGTTGACGTCGGCGTCCAACAAGGCTTTGCGTACGTCTTTCAGTGTTTCTGCTACATTGATTTCGGTGATCTTACCTTCACCTTTCAAAATCTTAAACGACCTCTCCAGTCTCTCGCTTAAATTATCGAACATGGTTATATTAATTACGAATTAGGGTGCAAATGTACTAAAATCTCTTGTATTTATATCTTTTTATTCTGCCATTTTGCTTTTTTGAGATAAATATAGCTTGTTATGAACAATAATGTATAATACACTATCTCAATGGTAAAACACCATTCGATAGGCGCTTTCAGCCACATTCCGATAAAGATTATATACGAACCGTAGATGAGGATCGTAATGGTTTCCAGCAGGAGGGCGGCTTGTGTATTGCCTGTTCCCGATATTCCGTTGAATACGACATTGGCAACCGAAGCGATCAGCATGGCACAGCAGATGACGTACACTGAAGGGACAGACTCCGTTATCAGTGCGGCTTCGTTGGTATAGATCGAAAGCATCGCCTGCGGAAATATTGCGGTGACAATGACCAGTGCCAGCATAATGAAGAATGAAAAACGGGCTATCTTATTGATGAGCGGCATGACGTGTTGTATGCCGCCTGCACCGATTGCATTACTTACCAGACTGTTGGTTGTCGTGGCCAGTGCATTGACCGGAATCAGCATCACGATATAGATGCTACGTACGATATTGGCAATGGCAAGTTCGCGTTGTCCTAACCTCTCTACGGCAATGAAGAATACGAACCACGTAGCCATTGACAGGAAGTACTGTAACATGGTGAAGCATGAGATGCTGAGTATGCGCATCAGCAACTGGGGATCGAAGGAACGGAATCGGTTCAAGCCGTATTTTTTCAGATCGACAGTAATGTACGTGTAAATAAGGAAAAACAGGATGGAACTGGCTTCGGCTATCACAGAAGCGATAGCGGCTCCCTTGATGCCCATTTCCGGAAATCCGAAGTGTCCGAATATCATGGCGTAATCCAGAATCACGTTGACAATGGCCATGACAATGGCATTAATCGTTAGCACTTTGGTACGGGTAATGCCGATGTATAATGCGCGGAACATTACATTGACAAATGAGAAGAAGAAACCGTAGGTGCGCCAGTCCAGAAACTCCATCGTGGCATCGAATATCGATTCGGAGGATACCAGCATGCGCATGATGTTGCTTCCGAAAGCTTTGGTGAAGCCAAACAGTAACAGGGCCATGACCAACAGGAACATAACGCCCTGCATCATTACGGGGCCCACGTCCGCGTAGCGTCCTTCTCCATTGCGGCGGGCAATGACGATTTGTGAACCGGTACTAAATCCGAAAGCGATCGTAAAGACGCATATATAGAAAAGCCCGCCCATCGCAGAGCCTCCGAGGGCTACTTCTCCG
This sequence comes from Bacteroides sp. CAG:189, assembly GCF_000432295.1. NCBI lineage: Bacteria > Pseudomonadati > Bacteroidota > Bacteroidia > Bacteroidales > Bacteroidaceae > Bacteroides > Bacteroides sp. CAG:189. The sequence goes on along the minus strand of NZ_HF991092.1, from coordinate 4,030 downwards.
ACTCTTCCGAGAAAGGCCGTATCAGTGACATTAATGACATTTTGTGCTAATAAACTGAGGAGTATCGGGTAGCTGACACTCCAAATCTGTTTGTTGGTATACATAAATCGGCGTTTAGGTTTGCAATTTGCAAAGATAGCTCTTTTATTCGGATATGATATCGAGAGGATAAGTAAAATTAATGACAGGTCGTTCCTGTTCATCGGCCGTTATGTTGTAGCTGCCTCCGAAATGCTGCAACAAAAGGCGATTGATATCATGACGTATGCTTACTTCCTGGGAATTGAATTCCGGATCGGCCAGTGGGCTGTTGCTGATGCGGAAACATATCTGTTTGCCGGAGTCGTCACGAGTCAGAGTGAAAGTGATTTCTCTGTGTGCCGTGTTTTTCTGCGGATAAGTCAGAGTGCTGACCAATGCTTGAATGAGCCTTCCGGTATCGGTTGTGATGGGTTGCGTCTCGATATGGGTATCGAAATATATTTCTATGGTTTCCTCATTGCGCATGCGGGCCATATAGATAGCGTCATTACAGAGTGCCACAGCATCATATTCCTGTATTTGGAACTTCATCATGTTGGCTTCCAGACGCGACAAGTCCAGTACGTCATTAACCAGTTGCATCAATTCTTCGGTATTTTTCTGGATGATGGCAGAGAATTCTTTTCTTGTGTCCTCGTCCATATTCGGTTCTGATGCTATCAGTTGGGAAAATCCTACGACTCCGTTCAGTGGAATGCGAATATTATAGCTCATGTTGGCAAGGAAATGATTCTTAGTCTCATTGGCTTTTTCGGCTATCCGGGTAGCTTTGCGGGTTTCGCTTTCTGCTATTTTCAGGGCTTTACGTACCCGGAAGATGCGTAACATGAAAAATACCAATACGATTAATGTCGTGCCGATAACGATAAGTACAATAAGTTGTATTTTGTTTTTCAATTGTTCCTCTTCGAGGGCTATTTTATTGATGTGATAGTTGCTTTGTATCAGTTTCATTTGTTTGTCGGAAAGCTCGGTGACCAGTGAGTCTTTCATTTGCAGTACCTTTTCATAGATGGGCAGCGCTTCCTGGCTGCGGCCGGCTTCCACGAGTATGTCCGCTTTGGCAGACAATTGGTTGACGTAGTCGGAACTGAACGCTTCCTGTAATAAGACGATTGTGGAATCCAACTGGCTAAGGGCCTTGTCATACTCTTTACAGCGCCGATAGTACAAAGCGTATGCATCGTAATAGAGCACGCGATACATAAAATAGGTATGTGGTGTGAGATACTTGGCTCCTTTTTGTAAATGTTCAAAAGCAGGGTGAGGCTGATTCATCTCTAAATAATAATAAGCATAATAGAGTTCATTGAAGATCAACGGATCCTGAAAAGCCTCTTCCATGGTGGGATTCTTTCTTATGTAGTCTTCAAGGATACTTTTCTGTTCATCGAGATATTTCTTCAGGTTTTCAAAGTCATCTTTGGCTTTACTGAGTGAAATGAGTTGGCAAAGTACGGAGTTGTGTACAATTACGTTATCCAGTTTGGGGAGTAGCATATGGGCCTCTTCCAATGCTTTTTTCCCTTCTTCCCAACGTCCGGTACCCATGTAAGCATTTGCCAGACATTGTTTGGCACCGATTAATCCGCGCACATTGTTGGCTTCCTGTGCCTTTTGGTACATCTCGAGTGATTTATTGATGGCAAATTCGATCTGCTCTCTATAAGAATAAAGATCTATCTGGCATCTTTGTGCGTCGAAATAATAATCCCACAGATTGCCTTCGCGGACAAAAGGCTCCATCTTTTCGATCTTTTGTATTACGCTGTCCAGTTCGTTCTGGTTGTAGTAATAGATAATCTGGAAATAAAGGGCGGTTCCGGCATATTTGGGATTATTCTGTGCGATAGCTTCTTGCAACAGCATATCCGAGTAGCGGATACAGTTGGGATTGGTTTGCTCCATCCGCGTGATATCCTGTATCATTTGCAGGCGTGCAGAGTCGTGCGGCATGCTTGTCAGCAGTCTTTCCAGACTGTCTCTTTTGGCCGAGGATGGAGTAGCCGTAGGCATACCTGTTAAAAAATGGCAACTCAGAATAAGGGTAAATATCAATTGTTTCATTGGGTATTCTCCTTTCTGTTGACTACCGGGATTATGGGGTGGGTGAACATAAAACGGGCCCCCTCGGTATATTCATGATCTATCCATATCCGGCCACCGACTTGTTCGATGATAAGTTGGCAGATGGAAAGTCCCAATCCTGTGCCCTGTGCACCTTCATTTAATTTTTCAAAGCGGTTGAATATCTGCTTTTGTTTTTCCAACGGGATACCGCAGCCGGTGTCGGTGACGGAAAAGAGCGCGACCGTATCCGATTCTTTCTCGACCTCGAGAGTGATAACACCCTCTGTCGTGAATTTGGTGGCGTTGATAAGTAAATTGATGAGCAGTTGCTGCAAACGGGAGTCGTCTGTTACAAGAGGAAGTGACTCTAATGTGGTAACAAAACGTACTTCGGCTTGTGTCTGTTTCACTTTCTCTACAGTTTCTACCACGTTACGGCAGATGACCACTGCATCGCTTTCTTTCAAATTGAATGTCAGTTTTCCTACATCTACACTTGAAAGGTCGATAACGTCATTGATAAGTTTAAGGAGAAGTTCTGAGTTTTGTTGTATAATCTCGTTGCATTGCTGGCGTGTGTCATTGTCGATGGAGTCATCCGTGAGAATGGCGGAGAAACCCGAAAGAGCGTTCAGGGGAGTGCGTATTTCATGGCTCATGTTCGATAGAAAGAGACTTTTGGTTCTTGTTGAGTTCTCTGCATATTGCTGGGCTTTTTCCAATTTCTCTTTTGACAGGAATAGTCGTTTGTTCCCTTTTTTAATAAGGAAAATGAGGAGGAGGATGAGGCCTAACATGGAGAGTACTGCAAGAATTCCCCATAAGATTGTTCTGTTACGTTCTTGCTGGTTTTTAATTTCCAGTTGGTCTATTTGGTAAATGGTACGTAATTCATTAATTTGGCGGACATAGCTGAGGTTGTCCAATGAGTCTTGTAATGCACTTGTCCTCTGATAGATAAAACAAGCTTTGTCGGTTTGCCCTTGTTTCGCCAGAAGCCGTGCGCATTGGATATTCAGTTGTACGTGTTGATACGGGGCATAAGACGGACGGAGTTCGCTGATGATTTTACCGTATTGCTCCAATGCCCGGTCATATTGTTCTGTCAGTTCGTAATAGCTGGCATGCATGTAATCCAGCATAAAGTTCATATGAAAGAAATTGTTTTCTGCATTTGCACGTGTTGCTTCGGTGAGGTATGCTTGGGCTTTGTCGGGCTGATGGGTCATTATCAGATAATATGCACGGCATATGGAGGTATAAAACAGATTGGATGATGTTGGAAACTTGTCGAACAGGCTTTCGAGTTGCTTTAGATATGCATGGGCTTCGTCGATTTTTTCTATTTTAAGCAGACTTAAGATAAGATTAGGCAGGATATGTATTTTTATCAAATCCTCATCATCTGATTTATCCAATATCCGTATGGCTTCTTCGTATGAGTCGATGGCTTGTTGCTGTATGTTGGATGCCAGGTAAACATCGCCTATGGCGCGGAGTGAAAGAGCTATCCCTTTGTCATATTCCATCTCTTTGGCCTTTTGATACATGATGTGGGCTTTATCTACAGCTACGGTAATATCGCCACGATTCGCATATGCCCTTGCTACCAGTTGCTTCAGATAAAAAAGAAGATCATATCGTTTGTCGGCTTCCAATTTCGGTTCGAGTTCTTTTTCCAATAAAATAATACTGTCGGAAGACATTTCCCTATCATAAGGCAGGTTATGATCGATAAGAATCTGTAACTTTTCCAGGTATTTGGAAGTGTTATCAACAGGATATGCCGGCAGGGAACATAGAAGTCCGGCCAGCATTCCTAATATATAGTAATAGATATGACTTCTCACTACCTGGTATACTGTTTGTGATGTATTGCTGCAAAAATAGTAAGAACTCGCAAAAAAACGGCAAAATT
>NZ_HF991091.1:83414-84439 GCF_000432295.1 Bacteroides sp. CAG:189 | reverse complement strand
AAAAAACAATAGCCTCTTTCAAGGGGCTATTTTATTGGGTTATCATAAGTAGCTGAAAGTAAAGGTATTATTCTTCCAACGAGAAATACAAGAAAAAACAGATTTGTTTTTCTCAAATAAGATTCCCAATTTTGCAACCGTAGAAGTTTTGCTTAATTAATAAATGTATTGTAGCCGTTATGAGTGAATCGAATCATGTCGGGCTGTGGAACCGCTGTCTTGAAATTATTAGAGACAATGTTCCCGATTCGACATATAAAACTTGGTTTGTTCCCATTGTACCATTAAAATATGAGGACAAAACGTTGATTGTACAAGTACCCAGCCAGTTCTTTTACGAGTTTCTGGAAGATAAATTTGTGGACTTGCTACGAAAAACGTTATATAAAGTCATTGGCGAGGGAACCAAGTTGATGTATAATGTAATGGTAGACCGGACTTCAATACCGAATAAAACGGTAAATCTTGAAGCCAGTAACCGTTCTATAGCCGTACCGCAACCAAGCATTATTCGCGGTAACGGTAATAAAGCACCGAATATATTACACGCTCCGGCTCCTCAAGATTTGGATCCCCATCTGAATCCGAACTACAATTTCGAAAACTTCATCGAAGGATATAGCAATAAACTTTCAAGAAGCGTCGCTGAAGCCGTTGCCCAAAACCCGGCCGGTACAGCTTTTAACCCTTTATTCCTGCATGGTGCATCCGGAGTGGGAAAAACGCATCTTGCCAACGCCATCGGTACAAGAATCAAAGAGATATACCCCGAAAAAAGAGTGTTATACGTATCGGCCCATCTCTTTCAGGTGCAATACACAGATTCTGTACGTAACAATACGACCAATGACTTCATCAACTTCTACCAGACGATCGATGTATTAATTATTGATGATATTCAAGAATTTGCAGGCGTCACCAAGACTCAAAATACCTTCTTTCATATTTTCAATCATCTGCATCAAAACGGCAAACAATTAATTCTGACTTCAGACCGTGCTCCTGTGTTATTACAAGGAATGGAA
>NZ_HF991091.1:66480-83376 GCF_000432295.1 Bacteroides sp. CAG:189 | reverse complement strand
TTGACCCGCTTCAAATGGGGAATGGTAGCCGAGTTGGAAAAACCGACAGTAGAATTGCGGAAGAATATTTTACGAAATAAAATCCATCGTGACGGATTGCAATTTCCACCGGAGGTTATAGACTATATTGCGGAAAATGTCAATGAAAGCGTTCGTGACCTGGAAGGTATCGTAATCGCTATTATGGCACGTTCTACAATCTTCAATAAGGAGATAGATCTCGACTTGGCGCAACATATCGTTCGCGGTGTTGTCCGTAATGAGACCAAAAGTATCAGTATTGACGACATTATCAATACTGTTTGCAAACATTTTGGCCTTGAGACCAACGCCATTCATACCAAATCAAGAAAAAGAGAAGTGGTACAAGCACGTCAAGTAGCGATGTATTTGGCAAAGACATACACAGATTTCTCTACTTCGAAAATTGGGAAATTTATTGGAAACAAAGATCATGCCACCGTACTCCACGCATGCAAAACCGTAAAAGGGCAATGCGAAGTCGATAAGGGATTCCGTGCCGATCTGGAAACTATAGAATCTTCACTGAAAAAGAAAAACAGTTAATAAAAAAGAGAGACTATTAAAGTTCCAGTCTCTCTTTTTTCATATGATAAATCACATAAATCCTTGCTGATGCAACACTTTCAATAAATTATCAGACATGAACTCGTTATCTTTCTTCGTATAACGAACATCTGTGAATACTTGCGCCAATGTTTCCTTCCGGTTTTCTTTCACAAACTGCTCATTTTCCGGCAATGATTCTTTATAAGCATACAGTTTATCAATATCGGCTTTGGAATAATCATGATAATACTCTTCGTGAACAGTTGCCTCTAACGGCAAACGGTCTACCTGGGCAGGAATACCATCCGGGTAACCTACCGTTACCGTAGTGATAGGAAAAACAAGTTCAGGAAGTTGCAAAGCATCAATAACCATTTGAGGATTGTAAGTGGTAGTCCCCAAATAACAAATTCCCAAACCTGCTTCCTCCGCCAATGTACAGAAAGTCTGTGCAACCAACAATGTATCCATTGCCGCATTCATAAACGACATCAAATTATTGTACCCGGGCACTGCGTTACGCTGTTCACACCATTTACTAAAACGACGAAAATCTGCACAAAATGTAAGTACAACAGGAGCCCCCTTAACCATGGGTTGATTAAAATGTGCCGGTGAAAGTTTTTCCTTCATTTCAGCATTACGCGTGATAACGACACTGTACAACTGCATTCCTCCCATAGTAGAAGCACGGGAAGAAGTTTCAAGCAAATCATTTAACAAATCAGATGGAATATCTTTTTGTAAATACTTTCTAATTGTTCTTCTGTTCTTAACGGTATCAATCATATCTTTTTTCCTGCAAAGATAACAAAAAGAATATTCAATTCATTATTTCTATAAATAGATTAATTTTCTTTTTAGAAAACTTCAAGCGGCAGACAAAATCATCATTGTACTGTTTTTCAATAACTTACTATTTTAAAACGGGAAACTTATAATCTATATATAAATTATCTCATTTTTATTTTGATATACCAAAAAACATTCATAGCTTTGCAGGCACGTTTGTTAATGATAAGTAAGCTTCTACACATTTACTTATTAAATAAAGAAATCTAAGACACATACTAACGTGAAAGAACAAATTTATTCTTATGAAGAAGCCTTTGAAGAATCTTTACGATATTTTCAAGGTGATGAACTTGCTGCCAGGGTTTGGGTAAACAAATACGCAGTTAAGGACTCTTTCGGAAATATTTACGAGAAATCTCCGGAAGATATGCATTGGAGAATTGCAAACGAAGTGGCACGTATCGAAGCCAAGTACGCTAACGGCCTTAGTGCGGAAGAATTATTCAAACTGCTCGATCATTTTAAATACATTGTTCCACAAGGTAGCCCGATGACCGGTATCGGTAATGACTATCAGGTAGCTTCATTATCCAACTGTTTTGTAATCGGTGTAGACGGATCGGCCGACTCTTACGGTGCTATTATCAAAATTGACGAGGAGCAGGTACAATTAATGAAAAGACGCGGTGGTGTGGGTCATGATCTTTCACATATCCGCCCTAAGGGATCGCCTGTCAAAAACTCCGCATTGACTTCTACCGGTTTGGTTCCTTTTATGGAACGCTACTCCAACTCTACACGAGAAGTTGCACAAGACGGACGTCGGGGAGCATTAATGTTAAGCGTATCTATCAAACACCCAGACTCTGAGGCATTCATCGACGCCAAGATGACGGAAGGAAAAGTAACCGGAGCCAATGTTTCCGTAAAACTGGACGATGCTTTCATGCAAGCTGCCATAGACAATCAGTCTTATGTACAACAATATCCGATTGAATCCGCTAATCCGACAACAACAAAAGAAATTGACGCTTCCGTTCTGTGGAAAAAGATTGTGCACAATGCATGGAAATCAGCAGAACCGGGTGTACTGTTCTGGGATACGATCATTCGTGAATCCGTCCCTGACTGTTATGCAGATCTCGGCTATAAAACCGTTTCTACCAACCCATGTGGAGAAATTCCTTTATGTCCCTACGACTCATGCCGTCTGTTGGCCATCAATTTATACTCATACGTAGTAAATCCGTTCAAGCCGGATGCTTATTTTGATTTCGATCTCTTCAAAAAACATATAGCATTGGCACAACGTATCATGGACGATATCATCGACCTGGAACTGGAGAAGATAGAACGGATCATGCAAAAGATAAATGAAGATCCGGAAAATGAAGAGGTAAAACGTACCGAACGTGTGTTATGGGAAAAAATATATAAGAAAAGCGGTCAGGGAAGACGTACAGGTGTAGGTATCACCGCCGAAGGTGATATGCTTGCCGCATTGGGACTGCGATACGGAACAGAGGAAGCTACCGAGTTTTCCGAACAAGTCCATAAAACAGTGGCTCTTTGTGCCTACCGTTCCTCTGTAGAGATGGCAAAAGAACGTGGCGCTTTCGAAATATACGATACGGAACGTGAAAAAGAAAATCCATTCATCAATCGCCTGCGCGAAGCAGATCCGGAACTTTACGAAGAGATGAAAAAATACGGCCGCCGCAATATAGCTTGCCTTACCATTGCCCCGACCGGAACAACCAGTTTGATGACACAAACCACCTCAGGTATCGAGCCTGTTTTCTTACCGGTATATAAACGCCGCAGAAAAGTAAATCCGAACGACACAAATGTACATGTGGACTTCGTGGATGAAACAGGAGACGCTTTCGAGGAATACATCGTATTCCACCATAAATTTGTCACTTGGATGGAAGCCAACGGCTACGATCCGTCCAAACGGTACACACAGGAAGAGATCGATGATTTGGTTGCCCAATCACCCTATAATAAAGCAACGTCCAACGATGTTGACTGGCTAATGAAAGTAAAAATGCAAGGACGCATCCAAAAATGGGTGGATCATTCGATCAGTGTTACGATCAACTTGCCTAATGACGTGGATGAAGACCTTGTAAACCGTTTATATGTAGAAGCATGGAAATCCGGATGTAAAGGTTGTACGGTCTATCGTGACGGCTCACGTTCGGGAGTATTGATTTCAACCAAATCGGATAAGAAAGAAGAACTACCTCCATGTAAACCGCCTACGATTGTAGAAACCCGTCCGACGGTACTTGAAGCAGACGTCGTTCGTTTTCAAAACAATAAGGAAAAATGGGTAGCCTTGGTCGGTCTACTCGACGGACATCCTTACGAGATATTTACCGGTTTGCAAGACGACGACGAAGGGATATTCATCCCGAAAAGCGTAGTAAGCGGACGTATCATCAAAAATGTAGATGAAAATGGAAACAAGCGCTACGACTTCCAGTTTGAGAACAAACGCGGATATAAAATGACTATCGAAGGCTTGTCCGAAAAGTTCAATAAAGAATACTGGAATTATGCAAAACTAATTTCAGGAGTACTTCGTTACAGAATGCCTATCGAACAAGTTATCAAACTGGTAAGTTCATTACAGTTAGACAGTGAAAATATCAATACCTGGAAAAATGGTGTAGAACGTGCGTTGAAAAAATATATCCAGGACGGTACGGAAGCTAAAGGTAAGAAATGCCCGAACTGTGGAAACGAAACTCTCGTCTATCAGGAGGGATGCCTTATTTGTACGACGTGTGGGGCATCGCGCTGTGGATAAACTATTCTTTCTTTTGCCTTGATGCAAAAGAAAGAACCAAAGAAAAAATCAAGGCTGCATTTATGTAGCTACTGCACTCCGGCAAAAAGCTAAAAGGGCCCGAACTCGCTTCGCTCAAACAATCGCCCTTTCTACGCTTTTTACCGGAGTTCCGTTTTACGCTACATAAATGAGGCCGGGGAACCATTCGGCGTGGAAATGAAAAATAATGACATAAGCACAGGAATATAATAAGAATAAACTTTTATCATATAAAAACAATCGAAAACGAAAAGGGCAAAGTCCTTTCATTAAATATAACAAAGGAAAAACTTGATATAAAAGAGCATAGATAAGTCATACTAAAGAATCATATAGGAAAAGTATATATGGGAATCATATATAAGAATCATACAAAAAACAAATATGCACAACATACAATCGAAAAAACGAGCAAATGCCTCACTGCTCTACGGTAACCGCAGCGGCCTCATTTTTTCTCCGTCAAGCGAACGCCCGCAGTGTAGCGTAAAAAGGGGCGATTGTCTGAGCGCAGCGAGTTCGAGCCCCTTTAGCGAAACGAAGGAAGAGAGTAGGAGAAAAAATGCAGCCTTGATTTTTTCTTTTGGTATCTTTTCTTTTGTATCAAGACAAAAGAAAAGTACACCTCAACACAAACGTTTGCATAACATTTTAAATTACTTCCAATAATCCCAATACATAATATATAAAAAGAATGTCTTATACTTGCATTATCAATCAATCGTCTATAATCAAAATCTAATATATATGACAGTATCGTTTAATATTGAATACCGTACCAACTGGGGAGAAGAAGTAAGGATTACAGGTTCTGCCCCCGAATTGGGAAATAATCAGCCCGAACATTCCATTCCTCTCCATACCGTAGATGGGATTCATTGGACAGTAGAAACTGAAATACAGATTTCCGAAAGAGGAATAGTAGACTATAGCTATCTCATCTGGCAAGACGGAAAAGCAGTTCGTCGTGAATGGGACAGCTTTCCCCGTCGTCTTTATCTTATAGGAGACAGCAAAAAGAGATACCTCATAAATGACAGTTGGAAAAATCTTCCTGAACAGCAATATTTTTATAGCTCGGCTTTCACCGAATCACTTTTGGCGCACCGAAACAGAATGGAAATACCCAAAAGTTATAAAAAGGGGCTGATGATAAAAGCATATGCTCCACGTGTCAACGAAGATTATTGCCTGGCTATTTGTGGTAATCAAAAGATATTGGGAGACTGGAATCCGGACAAAGCGTTATTGATGAGCGATATCAATTTTCCGGAATGGCAAACAGAACTGGATGCCGGTAAACTGAGTTTCCCTATCGAGTACAAATTCATACTCTACAACAAAAAAGAAAAACATGCCGAAGCATGGGAAAACAATCCCAACCGTTATATGGCAAAGCCGGAACTGAAAGCCAACGAGACACTTGTCATTTCCGACCGTTATGCATACTTTGATATTCCTGCCTGGAAAGGTGCAGGAGTAGCCGTTCCTATTTTCTCACTGAAATCAGAAAAGAGCTTCGGCGTAGGCGACTTTGGCGATCTGAAACGTATGATCGACTGGGCGGTCAGCACCGACCAGAAAGTAGTACAGATACTACCGATCAACGATACTACCATGACGCATACATGGACAGATTCTTATCCATACAACAGTATCTCCATCTATGCATTTCATCCGATGTACGCCGATCTCAAAAGAATGGGTACGTTAAAGGACAAAGAAGCAGCCTCGGCTTTCAACAAAAAACAAAAAGAGCTGAATACACTTCCTACCATCGACTATGAGGCGGTAAATCGGACAAAATGGGAGTATTTCCGCCTTATCTTCCTCCAGGAAGGTGAAAAAGTATTAGCATCCAAAGCTTTCAAAACTTTCTTCGATGCCAATAAGGAATGGCTACAACCCTATGCTGTTTTCAGCTATTTACGTGACGCATTCCAAACGCCCAATTTCCGTGAATGGCCACGCCATGCCACATACAATGCAGATGAAATAGAAAAGATGTGCCAATCGGATTCAGTAGATTATCCATTCATCTCTATCTATTTCTATATCCAATTTAATCTTCATCTTCAACTGCTGGAAGCAACCACTTATGCCCGCGAAAACGGTGTAGTACTTAAAGGGGATATTCCTATCGGAATCAGTCGCAACAGTGTAGAAGCTTGGACAGAGCCTTATTACTTCAACCTCAACGGTCAGGCCGGTGCACCGCCCGATGATTTCTCTGTAAACGGACAAAATTGGGGATTTCCTACTTATAATTGGGAAGTGATGGAACAAGACGGTTATAGCTGGTGGATGAAGCGTTTCAAAAAAATGTCCGAATACTTCGACGCTTACCGTATCGACCATATACTCGGATTCTTCCGCATCTGGGAAATACCCATGAATGCAGTTCATGGATTGTTAGGCCAGTTTGTGCCCTCATTGCCCATGAGCCGCGAAGAGATAGAAAGTTACGGATTGCCCTTCCGTGAAGAGTTTTTAAAACCTTATATCCATGAATATTTCCTGGGGCAATTATTCGGTCCACATACCGATTATGTAAAACAGACCTTTATCGAGCCTACCGAAACATGGGAGGTGTACCGCATGCGTCCCGAATTCGATACCCAACGTAAAATAGAAGCTTTCTTCACCGGAAAAACCGATGATGACAGTATCTGGATTCGTGACGGACTCTATGCACTTATCAGTGACGTATTGTTTGTACCGGACCGACAAGAAGCCCATAAATATCATCCGCGTATCGGTGTACAGCACGACTTCATCTATCGCTCCTTGAACGATTGGGAAAAAGCCGCTTTCAACCGTTTGTACGATCAATATTACTACCATCGTCACAATCAATTCTGGCAACAACAAGCCATGAAAAAATTGCCTCAATTGACACAGTCCACCCGCATGCTGGTATGTGGTGAAGATCTTGGTATGATTCCTGATTGCGTAGCCTGGGTGATGAACGATTTACGTATCCTCAGCTTGGAGATACAACGCATGCCTAAAAATCCGGCTTACGAATTCGGACATCTGAATGAGTATCCGTATCGTTCGGTCTGCACCATTTCCACACATGACATGTCGACGCTCCGCGGATGGTGGGAAGAGGACTATCAGCAGACACAAAGGTATTATAATACAATGCTCGGACATTACGGTTCCGCTCCATCGACAGCCACTCCGGAATTGTGCGAAGAGGTAGTACGCAAACATCTGTATAGCAACTCTATCCTTTGCATCCTCTCGTTGCAAGACTGGTTGTCGATAGACGGTAGATGGCGCAATCCGAATGTACAAGAAGAACGTATCAACGTACCTGCCAACCCGCGCCATTATTGGCGTTACCGCATGCATCTGACATTAGAACAACTGATGAAAGCAGAAAGTCTGAATGAAAAAATAAAAGAGCTCGTGAAACAGACCGGAAGAAAACCGGAAAAATAACAGCCCGTTCAACAACAAGTTCATTCTAAAATCATCAATACGCCTTCTCCCGATAAATCAATCCGGAGGAGGCGTTGTTTTTTAATAGATATCCTGTATCTTTGTGCACTTTAAAAAGCAGATAATGAACGACAACACAAATAAACGGATTGATTTTGTAGACCTAACCAAAGGGATCTGCATCATTCTGGTGGTTATGGCACACATTGACGGAGCATTTGCCAAATTCGATGAAAGTTCAATGATATCCTGCTTTCGCATGCCGCTTTATTTTTTTATATCCGGCATCTTCTTTAAATCCTATGAAGGGTTTGCTGGTTTTCTTATCCGCAAAATAAACAAATTGCTCATTCCTTTCACTTTCTTCTATATAACCGCTTTCCTACTAAAATACGTCGTATGGAAAATCGCTCCGGGAGTATTCCATTTACCGGTTCAGTGGAGTGAAATGCTCGTCATCTTCCACGGTCACGACTTGATTAAATTCAATCCGCCTATCTGGTTTCTAATAGCCCTGTTTAACTGTAACATCCTGTTTTACCTGATCCATTTCTTACGCAACAAACATTTGAATTTGATGTTTGCCTCTACCCTGCTCATAGGGGCTGCGGGATTCTATATGGGAAAATATCGTTTCGAACTGCCATTTTACATGGATGTGGCAATGACTGCCCTCCCATTTTATGCAGCCGGATTCTGGATACGGCGTTATAATTTCTTCTTATTTCCTCACCGTTTCGATAAATGGATCCCATTGTTTATGGCAATGGCCCTTACCATCATGTATTTTACCGCTACCACCCCCGGAATGCGCACCAACAGCTATACAGGAAATATCGCTCAATTCTATATAGCCGCGCTTGCCGGTATCTTTATGATCATGCTTTTCTGCAAACGGATCAAGCACATCTCCGTAATATCCTATCTCGGACGTTATTCGGTCATCACACTCGGCATTCACGGCCCCATACTCCACTTTGGCGGACAATTCGTATCGCGATACATCCACAACGAATGGATACTTGCCTTTACTTTGTTATTCGTGACTCTTGCCATTTGCATTGCATTGACCCCATTTTTTCTAAAAGTCATGCCGCAAGTAGTAGCACAAAAAGATTTGATTAAAATCAGATAAAAGAGACATATCCGAGTTTTATTATATCTTTGCAAAACAGATCATCTTAAAAACACTATCATGAATATAAACAGTTGCCATATACTTCTGAAAAATGTACTTTTCTTTGCCCACCACGGAGTAGCCCCGCAGGAAACGGTTACAGGTAATGAATTTTATATCGATCTAAAGTTAAAAACAGATTTCAGACATGCCGCCGTTACAGACGAGTTAGACGATACAATCAGCTATGCGGACATTTATACAGTACTGAAACAGGAGATGGAAATACCGTCCAAATTGTTAGAACATGTATGCGGACGTATCGCGACCAGATTATTTCAAGAGTTTCCGGGCATTGAAGAGATAGAAATCAAGTTGTCAAAAAGAAATCCCCCAATGGGAGCAGACATTGATTCTGCAGGAGTAGAAATGCACTGTACCAGAAGCTAATTTTGCATTCCATTTCATGATTCCACTATTTATTTCATGCACGAAAAGAGAATATCCGGTAAACATTCTTTTCCTCTCTCTATAAATTCCCGATAAACTACGCATCCGTTTTTCGCTTTACACCAATTTGCTTTTCCGGATTACTTAATAAGAAAAAGTATTTAATTGTGCACATGATAAGAATCATTTAATTTTTATTTTCTATTCCTAAATTTGTAGCAAATGCAAGTCTCAACCCATAAACAATCTCCTGACTACTAATAAAAGTAAAGAAAAAAACATGATAAAAAGCTATATCGTAAAAGAATTGATTAATGAAATGAAAGATAGAATGCCGCAAGATCAAAGTCTGGCAAGTTATCTGATAAATACATTATGCATAGGAAAAGAAGCTGCCTACCGTAGATTACGGGGAGAAGTAGCATTCACTCTTGACGAAATAGCCATAATCTCTTGCAACTTGGGAATATCTATCGACCAGATTATCGGAAACCACTTAGCAAACCGAGTAACTTTTAATATGAATTTATTACATAAATCCGATCTGTTAGAAAGTTATCATGAAATTATAGAGCACTATCACCAACTCCTCTATCTTATAAAAGGAGATGATAATACTGAAATATATACTGCCTCCAATACAATTCCATTTGTACTCTATTCATCATACGAATACCTCACAAAATTCCGCCTGTGCCAATGGATTTACCAAAACGGAGAAATAAAAGCTCCCAATTCCCTATCTGAAGTACAAATTCCGGAAAAGCTTATTATCGCCCATAAAAGATTAAGTGAAAGTGCAAAAAAAAGTGGAAAGACCTATTTTATATGGGACAACAGCATCTTTCATTCTTTCGTAAAAGAAATACAATACTTTGCCGGATTAAAGCTAATATCTGTAAAGGATGTCATCCAGCTAAAAAAAGAATTGCAACAACTGCTCACCGATCTGGAATACCTGTCTGTCAAAGGGGAGTTCAATAATGGTAATAAATTATCCATTTATCTGTCAAACATTAATTTTGAAACGACTTACAGCTACATTTCCAAAAAGAACTTTGAGGTCAGCCTTTTCAGTATCTACTCTCTCAATTCCATGGATTCGCAAAATCCTCATATCTGCCGGATGCAAAAGAAATGGATTCAATCTTTGAAACGACATTCTACACAGATATCAGAAAGTGGAGAAACACAACGTATCGCTTTTCTTGAAAAACAGAAAAACATTATTGCAGCCCTATAATTCGCCCCCTTCACTTCCTTCACCATTTCACTACATCCCCTTATTGATGGGCAATACAAGGTGAAGGCGGTATCCCCGTCTCTTATACATCATGCCTGAGACGGCTGAATCGGCTACACAAGTGCACTAAACATCCTAACTGCTTTCCACAAGAACAGTATCAAGAAAGCTTTCACCTCGTATTACCCATCAATAAGGGGATACAACCAGAAGGTGAAGAAGGTGAAAGGGGGAAATCAAACTGAAAAACAAGTTATTTGGGAATATAAATTCTGTCTACTTCACATCAAAATGTCGTTTACAAAAAAAGATATAGCATCTTTCCGAAGAAGCTTGCTACATCTTTTTTTTAAAAACCGTTACATCTTTTACTGAAACCTGTTACATCCTTTTTTAAAAGATGCTATATCTTTTTTCTCAAATCCGTTATTTCTTTTTCTTACGCTTATTGACAGATGCCACTGCTTCCGTTACCACCGGTTTGTTCTCGAACCGCTTGGTATATCCGGAATAATCGGGATGAGTCCGTTCATAGTCGGGATCCATAAACAATGGACTGGATATGATATGATCGGCCGTAGAACGGTTACAGCAAAACACGATATTCTCCACGCCGGCCAAGCGGGTCAAGGCTTTAACATCTGTATCGTGAGGTTGCAGTGTCATTGGATCGGTAAAGAAAAACAAATAGTCAATTTCCCCATCCACAATACGTGATCCCATCTGTTGGTCACCCCCCAACGGACCGGATTTCAAAATAGTAAAATCCCACTCTACATCGGGATGCTTTTCTTTAAGAGCTTCCAAAATCAGTGTTCCGGTCGTCCCCGTACAGTAGAACTTATGCCCCATTAACAATTCGGAATTCCAAAGTACCCATTCAATAAGATCTCTCTTCATAGCATCATGTGCCACCAAACCGATCTTTCTAACCAACCTTTTTTCCATTTATGCTATCCTTTAAAGTTAGACAATTGCGAAAAACGCTTGCGCCCTTTCGCATAACACTGCCACAAGATACAGTTTTTTATCTGTTCGGGAATCGGATTCACATAAGTTTTTCGTAAATTTTCCTCCCGGGCCTTACTAAAATAAGAACGAAGCCGCTTATACTCTTTTCGTGCATGAAGCACCGCCTTGGCATTCCCAAACTGTCCCTTAAGCAAAAATTGAAAGGCAGCGATGTAATCAAGAATCGTACGAACACGCATTACCCCACTTAATTCTTCAGAAGGAAGATTTTTGTAAAGCATGACAAGGTTATTACGAAAATTGAGAAAAGTCTTACGCGGACTCTCTTTTTTCAGTGTTGCCGCACCTACATGATAAACTACGCTTTGCGGAATACAGACAATGCCTCTCCCCCGCGAACGAAGCCGCCAACAAAGGTCGATCTCTTCCATATGCGCAAAAAAACGTGCATCGAGCCCACCTACATCCGTATAATCCGTCAGACGAATAAACAAAGCAGCCCCCGTAGCCCAAAAGACCGGAACAACGGTATCATATTGTCCTTCATCTCTTTCCGTCGTCCCCATCATGCGCCCCCGGCAAAAAGGATAACCATAACGATCAATGTAGCCACCTGCCGCACCAGCGTATTCAAACATCTGCTTTTGATGCCAACTGCGAATTTTCGGCTGGCAAGCCGCCACTTCGGGATGAGTATCCATATAGGCAACAAGTGGTTCGAGCCAATGTTCCGTTACCTCCACATCCGAATTCAGCAAAACGACATATTCCGCATCTACCTTATTTAAAGCAAGATTATACCCCTCTGCAAAACCGTGATTTTGTTCCAACAGAATCAAACGGACAGCAGGAAATTCCTCCCGCAACATGGTAACAGAAGTATCCGTAGAACCATTATCTGCCACGCATATCTCTATATCGTCTCCATCCGAATAATGAATTACCGACGGAAGAAATGAACGGAGTATCTCACAGCCATTCCAATTCAATATAACAATCGATATCTTTTTCATTTATGATAGAATAGTGCCTTTCAATGCCGTTCCCTCCTCATTAAGTTCACCTAACAAAACATTAACCACTTTATTATCAAGAGAAGGATCATTTTCAACTTCTACCCGTATATAATTAGTAGTAAAACCATGCATCGGCAAACCAGCCTTAGTCTTTTCCATCAAAACAGGCATCACCTGCCCCGTATGACGGACATAAAAAGAGCGCGTTTTCTCATCAGAAAGAGTCAGCAACCTCTGGCTACGTTTATGTTTCTCGTCGGGAGTTACCACATGCTCTATTTTCAGCGCTTGTGTACCCGGACGTTCCGAATAACTGAATACATGAAGCTGTGTCACATCCAGCCCGGCAATAAATTCATAGGCATTTTCAAAGAACTCTCCGGTTTCACCGCGTGTACCCACAATCACATCCACACCGATAAAGGCATCTGGCATTATCTCTTTTATTTTTTTTACTTTAGAAGCAAACAAAGCCGTATCGTAGCGACGGCGCATCAGTTTAAGCACCTCATCACTGCCCGATTGCAAAGGAATATGAAAATGAGGCATAAAACGACGGGAACGGGACACAAATTCTATAATCTCATCTGCCAACAAGTTCGGTTCGATGGAAGAAATACGATAGCGCTCAATGCCTTCCACTTCATCAAGGGCTTTCACCAAATCAAAAAAAGTTTCTCCGGTCGTCTTACCGAAATCACCGATATTCACACCGGTAAGCACAATCTCCTTACCGCCTTCGGCAGCAGCCTGACAAGCTTGCTCCACCATCGAAGCAATCGTTCCGTTTCTGCTACGCCCACGAGCAAAAGGAATGGTACAATAAGAACAAAAATAATCGCAGCCATCCTGTACCTTCAGAAAAAAGCGGGTACGATCTCCCCGCGAACAAGACGGTGCAAACGAACGGATATCTTTGGTTGCCGTAGTATAAGCTTCTCCTTCTCCATGCTTCTGCAAATCACCTAAATATTGAAGCAAATCTTTTTTCTGTTCAGCACCCAATACCACATCTACACCCTCAATCTTCGCCACGTCACCCGGCTTAAGCTGTGCATAACATCCTGTGACCACAACAAAAGCGCCCGGATGCTGTTTCACCAGTCTGTGAATAGCTTGACGACACTTCTTATCCGCCATTTCGGTCACCGAACATGTATTCACAACACAAATATCCGCACGTTCTCCCTTACGAGCCGTACGTACACCTGCTTCCCGCAAAATCTTACCAATAGTCGAGGTCTCAGAAAAATTCAACTTACAGCCTAACGTATAGTAAACAGCTGTCTTATTTTGAAATACAGTGGTATCTATCATATTTTAATAAACGCATATTTGTGGCAAAGTTACATATTATATAAGAAAAGTGATGCATTCTATGTGAATTAAGGATTAAAAACAGAGAATTAAACGTTTACTTAAATTAAAAAATTTAACCTCCGCACAGAGGTTAAATCTTATTTTTTGGTTCTTAATTAAATTATTATTCCTATTTTTGCACAGTTTACTAAAAAACGTGCAATGATAAAAGAGAATTTCATCAAATTATACGAGAACAGTTTTCACGAAAATTGGGATTTACCTTGTTATACCGATTATGGTGACAACATCAGTTATACCTATGGGCAAGTTGCCGAAGAGATAGCCCGCCTTCACCTGCTGTTCAAACATTGTAGCCTGCGACGTGGTGACAAAATTGCGGTTATCGGAAAAAACAATGCCCGTTGGTGCATTGCTTACATGGCCACAATTACTTATGGGGCCATTATTGTTCCCATCCTTCAGGATTTCAATCCGAGCGACGTACACCACATTGTCAATCATTCCGAATCCGTATTCCTTTTCACCAGTGACAGCATCTGGGAAAATCTGGAAGAAGAAAAACTCACAGGACTTCGTGGAGTATTTTCTTTATCAGACTTCCGCTGTCTATATCAGCGGGATGGAGAAACCATACAGAAATTCATCAAACATCTGGATGAAGAGATGCATCACACCTATCCCAAAGGATTCCACCGCGAAAACGTACAATATACCACGCTTTCCAATGACAAGGTAATGCTATTGAACTATACTTCCGGCACTACCGGTTTCAGTAAGGGAGTAATGTTAACCGGAAACAATCTGGCAGGCAACGTTACTTTCGGTATCCGTACCGAGCTACTGAAAAAAGGAGATAAAGTACTTTCTTTCCTCCCACTGGCACATGCCTATGGCTGTGCTTTCGACTTCTTGACAGCTACAGCTGTAGGCACCCATGTCACACTGCTCGGCAAAACCCCCTCTCCGAAAATCATCATGAAAGCTTTCGAAGAAGTGAAACCCAATTTGATTATCACTGTTCCGCTCGTTATTGAGAAAATATATAAAAACACCATTCAACCTCTCATTAATAAGAAAGGAATGAAATGGGCACTCAGCATTCCACTACTCGACGGACAGATTTATGCACAGATCCGTAAAAAACTGATCGATGCTCTGGGAGGACGTTTCAAAGAAATAATCATTGGCGGAGCGGCTATGAATCCGGAAGTGGAGGAATTTTTCCATAAAATAAAATTTCCGTTTACCATCGGATACGGAATGACAGAATGTGGTCCGCTCATCAGCTACGCACCATGGAACGAATTTATCCCAACCTCTTCCGGTAAGATACTCGACATTATGGAAGCACGCATCTATAAAGAAAATCCGGAAGCGGAAACCGGAGAAATTCAAGTACGCGGCGAAAATGTAATGACCGGCTATTACAAAAACCCGGAAGCAACCCAAGAGGTATTCACCGAAGATGGCTGGTTGCGCACCGGTGACTTGGGAACAATGGATGCCAATGGCAATATCTTTATACGCGGACGTTTGAAAACAATGATTCTGAGTTCAAGCGGGCAAAATATATTCCCGGAAGAAATTGAAGCCAAACTGAATAACTTACCTTTCATTCTTGAAAGCCTTATTATCGAACGAAACAAAAAGTTAGTGGCTTTGGTATATGCAGATTATGAATCATTAGATTCGTTAGGACTCAACCAACCGGAGAATTTAAAAACGATCATGGATGAAAACCTGAAGAATCTAAATGCAAGCGTAGCCAACTATGAGAAGATAAGCCAGATCCAACTCTATCCCACGGAATTTGAAAAAACTCCTAAAAGAAGTATTAAACGCTACTTATACAATAGCATAGCAGTAAACTAACCATGTTGTAAAACATATTGTGAGACAAATAGAAAGCGATCTTCGAAAAAAAATATAAAAAAAGTTGGTATATCGAGAACAACGTATTCCAAAAGTCTATATCTTTGCAGCGTTTTAATAAGCAATTGATTGTATTATAGATTAAAAAGCAAAGAAAATGAAAAAATTAGTTTTAATGTTCGCAGCTATCGCAGCAGTATCGTTGGCATCTTGTGGTAATAAAGCAGCTGATGCAGCAAAAGCAGAAGCAGACTCTATCCGTATCGCTGATTCACTTGAAGCAGTAGAAGCAGCTGCAGCTGAAGCAGCCGCAGCAATTGATACAGTAGAAGTAGTTGATAGCGTAGCAGTAACAGAAACTGTAGCTGAATAATTTCTACAGTTTAGAGAGAATTGAAAGTCTGACGTGAAAAATCACGGACAGACTTTTTTTATGTCCCCTTTCCCAATAAAATATCAAGGAAGCACAACGAATAAGTGATAAAAAAACTTGTAAAAGGACACAATAAAAGATTATATAAAAAGAAAAGCCTGTTTTTGAGAGAACAGGCTTTTCTTTTTATATAATAAGTATCTTAATTATTCAGCAACTACCTCAAAAGGAATTTCTACAGCAACTTCCTTATGCAGTTTAACGACAGCTTTGTAAGAACCAACTTCTTTCACAGCATCTTTCACTACGATAATCTTTCTGTCTACTTCATGACCCAATTTAGCCAATGCCTCAGCAATTTGGATATTACTTACAGAACCAAAGATTGTACCCGTAGAGCTAACCTTAGTAGCAATAGTCAAAGATACACCTTCCAACTTAGCAGCCATAGCTTCAGCATCTTTCTTGATCTTTTCAAGTTTGTGAGCACGCTGTTTCAGTTCTTCAGCCAACATTTTTTTTGCAGAAGGAGAAGCAATAATGGCTTTTCCAGTCGGGATCAAATAATTACGACCATAACCAGACTTAACAGTTACGATGTCATTCTTATAACCCAAATTTACTACGTCTTCTTTCAATATAATTTCCATACTTTTCCTCCTTCTTATTTCATCATGTCAGTTACATAAGGCAACAATGCCAAGTGACGTGCTCTCTTCACAGCCTGCGCAATACGACGTTGGAACTTCAAAGAAGTACCAGTAATACGGCGAGGAAGGATTTTTCCCTGTTCATTCAAGAATTTCTTCAAGAATTCAGGATCTTTGTAGTCGATATAACGGATACCACTTTTTTTGAAACGGCAGTATTTTTTCT
>NZ_HF991091.1:50982-66368 GCF_000432295.1 Bacteroides sp. CAG:189 | reverse complement strand
TGATTTAACACTTCTTCTTTTAGCAGCATACTCTGCAGCGTACTTATCCATCTTGAAAGTCAAGAAACGGATCACGCGTTCGTCACGACGGAAATTCAGTTCCAACTTGTCGATAACAGTAGGATCTGCATTGAACTCGATCAACTGATAAAAACCTGTAGACTTCTTCTGGATAGGATAAGCCAACTTCTTCAGTCCCCAGTTCTCTTCATTAATAATCTCAGCACCTTCAGCCTGAAGAATGCCTTTGAATTTTTCTACCGCTTCCTTCATCTGAACATCAGACAAAACGGGAGTTAAAATGAAAACGGTTTCGTATTGATTCATACTCGTTTAATTAAATAAATAATTTATTTGATTTAAAAATGCGGGTGCAAAGTTAGACATTTTATTTTGAACAACAAACATTTAATCTTTTTTTATACCCGGAAAATAGGATTTATCGAAGAAGCATCCTACCTTTGCAAAGTTGTTGAAACAATAATTTCATGATAGAACAGTTTAACTTTGACATCCGACTTATTTTTGCCATTTTGAATGGCAAAGTCTCTGCTGCTATTAACCGAAAGCTGTACCGTAACTTCCGCCAAGGCGGTTTGGAAATCAGTCCAGAACAATGGACCGTACTCATTTTTCTTTGGGAAAAAGACGGTGTGACCCAGCAAGAGTTGTGTAATGCAACTTTTAAAGATAAGCCAAGCATGACCCGGCTGATAGACAATATGGAACGTCAGCATCTTGTAGTTCGTATCTCAGACAAGAAAGACCGCCGTACCAACCTCATCCACTTAACAAAAACCGGTAAGGAACTGGAGGAAAAGGCACGTCTTATAGCCAACCGGACTCTCATGGAAGCCTTACAAGGTATTACCGTTGAAGAGCTAAGCGTCAGCCAGGAAGTTCTGAGAAAAATATTCTTTAATACCAAAGATTAGATGTTTATAAATATGCAAAAACTGACTATTTACACTGAATAATAGTTTTTTTGCATAAATAATTTCGCCCGTTAAAGAATTATGCTTTAATTTGTGGCTAAGAATAAAATAATCTATAAAAATACACACACATGAAAGGCTTATTAAAGAATTTAGGATTAATATTGATCTTGGCTGGAGTAATCATCTTGATTGCTTGTTCTTTTACTGGCAATGTAAACAACAATGCCATCTTAGGAACTTCTGTAGTCTTGGTAGTTTTAGGTCTTATCTCTTATATTGTAATCAACAAGAGAATCGCAGATTGATATTAATGGAAATAAAAAAGTCCGGGAATGAATATTTCCGGACTTTTTTATTTTATCCTCCGTTTAGTTTTCAACTTCAGGAGTAATCAGTTTGTACCCTTTTCCGTGAATATTGATAATCTCGATAGAGTCATCTTCTTTCAAATGTTTACGCAATTTAGTGATGTATACATCCATACTGCGAGCATTGAAATAGTTATCATCAATCCAGATAGTCTTTAAAGCGAAATCACGTTGCAAGATTTCATTTGCATGTGCACAAAGCAAACCAAGTAATTCCGATTCTTTTGTAGTCAGTTTCGTTTGCTTCCCTTCCGAGGCAAGAATTTGTTTCTGTGTATCGAAAGTAAACTTACCGATTTTATAGATATTACTTTCTTTGTTCTTCTTTCCACGCACACGTCTTAAGATAGCCTCGATTCTGAAAGTCAGTTCTTCCATACTGAAAGGTTTGGTTATGTAGTCATCCGCACCAATCTTAAAACCTTCCAAAATATCTTCTTTCAGTGTTTTTGCTGTCAGAAAAATAATAGGAATTTCCGCATTTGCAGCACGTACATCCTGCGCCAATGTAAATCCGTCTTTCTTAGGCATCATTACATCAAACACACACAAATCATACTTATTCTTCAAGAAAGCCTTATAACCAGCTTCTCCATCCGGATACAACTCAGCAGAATAACCTTTTGCCTGTAAATATTCTCTTAAAAGCATGCCAAGATTTTCATCATCTTCGCACAATAAAATACGCAGTTTCTCGTCCATATCATTAATTTTTTAATAAAGGTAATGCAATAATAAATTTTGTTCCCACATTCAATTCGCTCTCGGCACGGATAGTTCCCTTATGATCCTGAATAATCTTCTTCACATAGGCTAACCCTAATCCGAATCCTTTTACATCGTGCAGATTACCTGTATGCACGCGATAGAACTTATCAAATACCTTTTTAAGGTTTTCTTTTTTTATACCGATACCGTTATCCTGTATAGAAATCATCAGTTTTCCCGGTTCATTCCAAGTTCTGACATTTAGCAACAGGTCCTCTTCCGGTTTCTTATACTTCACCGCATTGTCCATCAAATTGAAGATCACATTGGTGATATGCATTTCATCTGCAAATATAACAGGATCAGTGGCCTCAAGGTTCGATGTTATCTTACCATTATATCGTTCCACCTTTAAAGTGAAAGTATTTATCACCCCTGTTATCAGCTCGTTCGCATCGATTTCTTTCATCTTAAGCGTCGCTTTCTGTCGGTCGAACATTGACATCTGAAGCACTTTCTCCACTTGGAAACGCAGTCGCTTCGTCTCATCATTGATCACTCCCGATATATGCTGGAACATCTGTGGAGACTTGCCCACCGCAGGATCTTTCAGCATTTGTGCCGCCAGCGAGATGGTTGATATCGGCGTCTTAAACTCATGTGTCATATTGTTGATAAAATCGTTCTTCATTTCTGTCAGTTTCTTCTGACGGAAAACGATATACAACGTGAAAATAAACGTTATCAACAACACGAAAGTAAATATCATAGACGGAATCATAAAGCTCACCGAGTCGAAAATATAATCTTTTTTTCCGGGGAAGTGTACTTTTACGATACTCATCTTGGCCGGCGGATCGTTCTGAAAAAGAGGTTGGGTATAAGAATCCTCGCTTCCTTTCATTTCAAAATCCGCACAACGGTATACTTCTCGTCCATCTTTATCGATTACTGTGAAGTGATAAGGCAATTCTATACCATTATTAAGAAGGGCCGACTTCAAGTAATCATCCAAATCCTTAAACCTTACGCGTTCGCCTATCGACTTGTCACTGGCACGATAAACCATTTGCAGTGCTACTTCGTCAAGCAAAACCCGTTGATACATATAACGATTCTTAACCGCATCGAGCAGTGATTTCGATGTTTTCGGAATCGTATTTCCACCATGCCTGCGTGAAATCATCATTTTGGGTAACTCCGACGGTTTGTTCGTCATCACTTTTAATTCGAAATCCGTCATTCTTCCATCCGGTGATTTCACCGTAAAACGTTGCGTTTGCTGAATCAAATCCTCCCCTTGTATAGTCGAAGAGACTGTCAGTGCTTTCCGTTCGGCTTCAGAAATATCCTCTCTCAGCCAACGGTCCGTTTCCGCAAATTCCACATCTTTTGATACCTGATACAGACTATTCCGCACAGAATTATCAAATTGTTCTTTGCGCATCTTTACCATTGCCTCTATATAACTCACTTGCAAGTAAAGTAATCCGAGGAAGGAAAGACCCATTACAATACCTAATATCCAGATTGTTGACTTTTTCATAGCAACAAAATTAACACTCCCTAATTAACACGCCTAACACATTAACCTGTTTTAACCGTACATTCTCGTAAATTAACCGAAAGGCGATATTTAGCTCATGTTCTGACGACTATAACAAAACATTCTACCCTTTGGTTTGCAAATTTAATAAAAAATTAAATCTTTCTCTTGAATAATTCCACTTTTCTTAATCATTGTTAAGTAAAAAAGCCGCTTCTCTTTCAAAAGAAAGAAAAGCGGCTAAAGCATTATAAACGAATAATAATTACTCCTCTACCTGTTTGGCTTCGAAGTCCTTAATTAACTTATCCTGTACATCGGAAGGTACCAGTTCGTAACTTGCGAATTTCATAATAAACGAAGCACGCCCACCGGTCAAAGAACTCAAAGCCGTAGAGTAAGAAGACATCTCTTTGAGAGGCACTTTAGCTATGAGTTTCTCAAATCCCTTCTCACTGCTCATGCCCATAATCATGGCACGGCGTCCTTGCAAATCACCCATTACATCACCCATCTTATCCGACGGAACAAATACTTCCACATCATAAATAGGTTCCAGAATTTTCGGACCGGCATTCTTAAAGGCTTCACTAAACGCGTTACGTCCCGCCAGCATAAAAGAAATTTCATTGGAATCTACCGGGTGCATTTTTCCATCATACACAATCACACGTACATCACGGGCATACGAACCGGTCAACGGCCCTTGCTCCATGCGTGCCATCACCCCCTTCAAGATAGCAGGTAAGAAACGGGCATCGATAGAACCTCCGACGATACTATTGACAAAAACCAATTTTCCTCCCCATTCCAATGGTACCTCTTCAGTACCTTTTACATTGATCTTAAATTCCTGCCCGTTAAATTTGTAAGTATCCGGCACAGGCATTCCTTCCTTGTATGGTTCAACAATAAGATGTACCTCACCAAACTGGCCTGCACCTCCGGATTGCTTTTTATGGCGATAATCGGCACGGGCAGCCTTGGTTATCGTTTCGCGATAAGGTATCTTCGGCTCTTCAAATTTCACCTGAAGTTTTTCATTATTTTCCAGGCGCCATTTCAAAGTACGCAGATGGAATTCTCCCTGTCCGTGTACAATCGTCTGCTTCAATTCCTTAGACTGCTCAACCACCCAAGTCGGATCTTCTTCACGCATACGGTTTAGAATACTCATCATCTTCTCCACATCAGCCTCATTGACAGGTTTGATGGCACGTGAATATTTCGAGTTGGGATATTTGATAAAATTAAATTTATAATCACAATCCTTACCATCCAGCGTATTACCGGTTTTAACATCTTTCAATTTTACAGTAGCTCCGATATCACCGGCTAAAAGTTCCTCCACTTTAATACGATTGGAACCAGCTACCACATAAAGCTGCGCCATACGCTCTTTTGATCCACGGTCGGCATTAACCAAATCGTCGCCTTCGTGCACTTTTCCACTCATTACTTTAAAATAAGACACCTCTCCGATATGAGGTTCGACACTGGTTTTAAAGAAATAGAGGGAAGTAGGGCCATTAGCATCGGGTGCCACCTCTTTGCCTTCGGTGTTCGTTACTTTAGGCATTTCAGAAACGAACGGAACAACATTACCCAAAAACTCCATTAAACGGCGTACACCCATATCCTTACCCGCACATACACAGAAGACAGGGAACATTCCACGAGCCGCAAGCCCTTTACGGATTCCTTCACGCATTTCATCTTCAGTCAATGAATCCTGTTCAAAGAATTTTTCCATCAGTCCCTCATCATTTTCGGCAGCTGCTTCTACAAGCGCCTTGTGCAATTCCATAGCCTTATCCATTTCTTCGGCCGGAACATCCTCAATGATAGGAGCACCTCCTTCGGGTTTCCATGAATACTTCTTCATCAACAGAACATCGATAAGGGCGTTAAAGCCGGGACCTGTAGCAATAGGATACTGGATAGGAACAACTTTTGAGCCATAAGCCTCTCTTAACTGTTCCAAGATATTATCATAGTCGCATTTATCATTATCAAGCTGGTTGACAAGGAAAATAACGGGTTTATTCAATTTTTCAGTGTAACGGAAATGATTCTGTGTACCGACTTCGATGCCATATTGGCCATTAAGAAGAAGAATTGCTGTATCGGTCACATTAAGTGCAGTAACTGTGCCTCCTACAAAGTCGTCCGAACCCGGACAGTCTATCATATTCAGCTTTTTATTGTTCCATTCTACATGGAATACGGTAGAGAAAACGGAGTAGCCATACTCTTGTTCAACAGGGAAATAATCACTAACTGTATTTTTTGCGGCAATTGTTCCGCGACGTTTTATAACACCACTCTCGAAAAGCATTGCTTCCACGAGAGTGGTTTTCCCAGAGCCAGAACTTCCCAATAAGGCGATGTTCTTAATTTCGTTAGTCTGATATACCTTCATAATATATAAGATTTAAATGAATTACTCAGTATGTTCTCGCATACCATTATTTTAGTGTGGCGCAAATTAGGAATTAATAAGGGGAAAAGCAACAAAGAGCACTGTGTTACTAAACAATGTTATGTAACACGTTATGGAAATAAACAAAACGGGAAGAAACTGTTCGCAGAGTAAAAAAGGTTAAATGCCGAACGACCACTTTTTGTAGAGGTGCATGGCATACAACCTCTACGAAGGATGTGAAATTTAAACAGGCATTCAATTATCCTATTTTGTCGCAATTTCAGTTTGTATTTCCTTAAGCCAGGGGGATGTGAATTTTACTTTTATTATTCCTTCTGCTCCGGAAGCCTGTATATATGCCAGCAACCGTCCATGAAACACACGCTGAACGTGATCTGTATAATCTCCCATATCAGAGTTATTACTCGCTTCCAATCCCAAAAGCCGTGCAGGGCCAACTATATGACACGTTATTTCATCATCTGAAATCATCACCGGAATACCCTCTTCATCTACCACCTCTAAACTTACCTGAGCCAGCCCCTTATCTTTGGATATAACATTATTCTGATGTACAATTTTCAATGCATAAGGCCGGCCTGAAGATTGTATCGCATGACGTATGACTTCATTGCCATTAACATCCAGCCCTATCACCTCCAATCTACCAGACTCAAAAGGAATATCCCAATAGATAATTCCCGTATTATCATCATAATCTTTTGTTTGGCCGACAATTTTATTATTCAATTCCAATCTGGCTTTTGCAGCATTCGTGTAACAAACCACACGAACAGACTGTCCGGCAATATAATTCCAGATGGGGCACGCATCCATAGAAGGCGTCTTCTCGATATAACCGCTTCCGCTATTCAATGCCTCCAACCCAGACCAAACATCTTTCATCAAACTCCCGCTTCTCATTCCCGGAGTGGGATAAGTTCCAATATAAGCCATCGGTTTTGTCGACCAAAGTGCCTGACGAAAATAACCGCGCGGTTTGATCTCTCCACTAAAATCCAAAAGCCCCGAATAGAATCCACGCGAAGGCCATCTGCCGGATTCCCCCAAATAGTCGATACCAGTCCACAAAAATTGCCCCAATATGTGTTCTTTATCCCTAACCGCTCTCCATGCTTCCATATCGTGCCGGTTTTCACTTCCATAAATCACACGACCGGGATATTTTAAATGATCTGAATCATACCGGCTTTCCGTATAGTTATATCCGGCAATATCCAAAGCACCGGGATATTCCGTTTCGTTAGACATCGCTACTCCGGCCAAACCAGCAGTAACAGGACGAGAAATATCATACTGTTTTACTACTTTTACAAGCCTTTTCGCTATATCCCCAAGACGCATCGCGTCGGGTGCATCTTTTTTATAACCGCCATACATGGCCTGAGTAAAACCTCCATCTCCATCAAGTATGGGATGCGAATAAGGATCGTTCGGATAATCAACCTCATTTCCTATGCTCCATGCAAATACAGATGCGTGATTTCTGTCACGTTGTACCATATCGGCAAGATCTTTCTCACCCCACTCCCGAAAGAAATCGTATGAACCTTGAAATCCGGGTACGCCTACGTTCCAGCCTTCTATCCACTTACGTTTAGGAAACTCCCATTCATCATAAGCCTCATTCAAAACCAGAAGCCCCAATTCATCACATAAATCATATAAATCGGGAGCTTGCGGATTGTGGCTCGTACGAATGGCATTACAACCGATCTCTTTCAGATTCAGTAACCTTTTCCTCCAAACGTCCCGTGGAACAACCGTTCCTAAAGTTCCGGCATCATGATGAATGCACACTCCTTTCATTTTCATCCAGTTGCCATTGAGTGCGAATCCTCTATCAGGGTCGAAAGTGAAAGATCGTAAACCGGCTTTGGCCACTGTTTCACCAATGATTTCTCCATTTTTAGAAACAGTGGTTTTCAGTTGATAAAGATTGGGATGGTCGATATCCCAAAGTCGAGGG
Source organism: Bacteroides sp. CAG:189 (assembly GCF_000432295.1). Taxonomy (NCBI): domain Bacteria; kingdom Pseudomonadati; phylum Bacteroidota; class Bacteroidia; order Bacteroidales; family Bacteroidaceae; genus Bacteroides; species Bacteroides sp. CAG:189. The sequence continues at coordinate 58,393 of NZ_HF991091.1, read as the reverse complement.
GCATTTACTTTTAAATCAGACCGGATCTTTTCACTCAGACCGGATTGTATGGATAATTTCCCAGATTTCCTTGCCACCGTATTTCCTTCAGTATCAATCAATTCATTGTTTACAGTTACAGTAGAATTTACGTCCGACTCGTTCTCTACTTCCACTTCGACATGAAGAACAGCTTGTTTTTCTGCTACCGACTTCGGATAAGTATATACTCCCCATTGAGCAATATGCACAGGATTGGCCTCCACCAAATAGACGTTCCGGTAAATACCAGATCCGGTGTACCAGCGAGAATCAGCCCGCCGACTATGATCTACCTTAACCGTAAGCATGTTATCCGAATCATACTTTACATAAGAGGTAATATCATACATAAAAGAAATATAACCATTCGGACGTTTACCCAATAAGTGTCCGTTAATGTAGACCTCACTCCTGTTGTACACACCTTCAAAATATACATAAAGCTTTTTATCCTTTAATTCATCTGCTATTTTTAATTTTTTCTTATACCAGCCGGTTCCTCCGGGAAGATATCCCGTACAACTGGCTAATGTAGGACTCAATTGTCCTCGCACACTCCAATCATGCGGCAAGTCAACTTTTAACCAATTCTGATTTGCGTCAGGAAGCTCCGGAGAATCATTTAAGATGAACTGCCAATCGTCCGTTATTAATTCTTTTTTTCCAAACATCGGATCGGCAAATAGATCATCAGATAGAAATATTGATAGAACTATCAATATCAATGCACTTAATTTTCTTTTCATACCTATTGTTTTTGTGTCTAAAGATGCGGTTTCTTTTTAAAACCGCATCTTTAAAATTATTTCTTCACGATCTTTTGTATTCTATAGCCTTCATCAGTTTCTATATTTGCGATATATATACCGGCAGACAATCCCGGCAAAAACAACTTGCACATATTATCATTGATACCTGCCTGCTGATAAACTACTTTTCCATAAACATCATATACTGTGATATTTCGTATCGTATTTCTACTGTTGACAGTTGCTTCATCAACGATAGGATTAGGATAAATATGGATATTTATCTCCTCTGGTTCTTCTGTTATTGAAGAAGGAACGGTAGATTCCGAAACAAATGTTACTATAGAAAGAGGAGGCAAGATAAATGTTTCCCCTTCCTTGATTTTCGGATAAGCTCTCATATCATCATTATCAGAAGTAATATAAGGAGTAAATTCTAAACCGCTATTAGCAGATACAGGCAGATTTTCTACTGCCAACTCAATCCTGCTTTGAGTGATCTTTGAATTTGCCGCAACAATAATAACCTGATTGGTTTCTTCATCAATATATGCAGAATACATATCATTTCTCAGCGCTGCTATGACGCTTAAATTATCAGAACGATTTACCTCCACCCGTTTCATTCCCGGACGTACAAAGCGGGAGTACTGCCCAAGTGTATAAAGAAGTTTTGTATCGTTGTAAAAACCATCTGTCATATCTTTTGTTGTCATCGTCTCAAGCAATGCAAAGCGGCTTTCTCCCAAATGTTTTCCTTGGCTGAAAGCAGTCCACCAGTGCCATCCGGTAGCATTACCCACTGATAAATCGACATGCAACATACGGGCAAGGGCTATTGCACACTCTATCTCACGAAAGTTTCCTACTATGCCACCAGGATGTCCCCAAGTATAACCGCCGTCTAAAAGACTGTATTCGGTCTGAAAATACTCGAGCTTGTCATCTGTCGCCTCCATTACTTCCCGAAGATGTACACGGCTATTATACATATCTTCCGGATTACGGTCGCTCCAATAACTATGGCCGGATGCCACATAAGAAACATTCGGCAGCCCACCTACTTTCATATCCGGTTCTTCGTTACCCCAGAATTTCGGTATTTGAGCTATTAAGCTACCAATCGCACCGCCTTCTGCAATAGACACTTCCGTTGTGAGCTTTCTGGAAGCAATTACCCTACTCATACTTTTCGTAACATCTGCAATTTGCTGGTCAGTAGCAGGCGATCCTTCCTGACCGGCCCATCCGTCACCTCCGGGTCCCCATTGATATTGCGGTTCGTTTATCGGGCTGATATAATCGAAATGAATACCTTCCTTATCAAAATGCTCTACGACATCGGCAGTAAACGATGCAAAATTATCGTATTTATCAGATGCAAGAATATAATCCCATCCGTTTTCCTGATTGAAAGCATATCCGTGTTTAGTAAAATATACGGGGGGAGAATTCATGAAACCGACAATATCTTCTACTTCATAATCCAGTACAGCTTTCTTGAGAAACCATTGTTGTCCTTTTTGTTTCTCCCAATTGTAAGTACCATCAGGATTCATGAAACATTCAGTACGCTTACTGGGTCCCGCTATTTTGCTTTCTTCGCCCTGCTCCGCAGACCCCGAACCGATATTAAACCTCCAGCAAGACAATCCGATCCCCTTAGGATTTCCTTCGTTATCAAATTCTTTGCTGAAAAGCAGTTCCGCGAGCCGATTCTTTTTTTCTTCGGGCCAGTACTTACCTAATACGTCGGCATCCCAAGCATCGGAAGCACCAAAATTACGTATAGTTTGATGTTTATTGGCAAAATCAACAGTTATACTTAAGGAAGTAAGATTACTTTTATAATATTCGTTTACCCCGTCCGGTCTCATTGCATAATTTTCCACTACGAATTCATCATAAAGCCCACCTGCACTTTTTGAAGCAGTGGTACTTCCCAAGCTCCACTGATTCAATCCCAAACTATAAGTTTCCACCCCTGCGTTTACAATGATTTGTTTGCCATTCTGATAAATTCGCATATTATTCTGGGCAGTCATGGAGTAGAAAATACTTATGGCATTCCATTCATCAGATTCAAGTTTTTCCTGGCTTACTGTTTCATTCTTTACACCATTCTTTATCGTTTCCAGTACAAGGTAAGCCGCATCACCATCGACTTTTATTTTAATACCATAGCTGTTGTCATCGTCTTTTGAAGCCTGATAGATATATTTTCCATCATCGGTGGCACCAATCGATTCTTTTTTATACAAAAAGTTTATGGTTGACGAACCGTTAGATAAGATATTATCAGAGAAATTCAGTTGTCCCCCTGCATCTATTTTTACGGCCGGCCCTCTTTGACCGTCACGAACAAATGAATATTTAAAGCCATCAAGAGTTATACGCCTGCCTTCTTCATTCAAATTATTATCAAAATGAAAGGTAAGAGGCCCTTCTCCAAGTGGTTCCGTGATAGCTTCACCTGCATATATTTGGGAAACCTGACTCTGGCTCAACGGATAATGATAAATATTAATATCATCTATCGAACCAGTCGACGGATGTAGCTCACGGTTAGGATTCATTCCAAAAAACAGATGTGTCAGATTCATAAGAGATAAAGAGACAAAAATATTCTTTGTTCCCACTTTCTCACCATCCAGATAATAACTCCAAGAGGTTTCGTGTACTACTAAGACAACATGATGCCACGCATCATTCGCATCTATACATGGACCGTACAACGGTTCCCAAACACCCGAATTGAATGTTCTGGCATCGCAAACAACACCACTTAGCGAATCATCAAATCCATATACAGGCATAAAATAAATATTGCTACCGTCAACGGAATTATAGAATTCAAAGATCTGTTTCCAACTAACCTTAGAATCATCCCGTGAACTACGCTTATACCAAAAAGAAAGGGACATTGTGTCTCCCATAACAGGTGCGGGCACCATTACAGCATGTTGACGCTTATCGCCACTAAAATAAAGAACTTTTCCACGGACAGCGTCTTCCACAATCCTGGCACCATTTTTCAACTCCAAGCTTGTATTAGCCTGTCTGTCGATCACGCCTTGTTCAAAGTCATATGAAGCATATAGTTTATAATCAGCATAATTTTGTGCAGACAAACATAGCGGCAAAACCAAGGCGAGATATATGAGTATTTTTTTTAAGGTCATATTTGTATTAGATATTTATATTGTTTACTATTTTCACTGACATTATCATATTATCAATATTCTCAGTGTACATAATGCAAATGCCTGTATTCAGGTCAGCAACATCAATTCCCGATTCATTTTTTTTATTATACAGCTCAGTCTGTTCAATCACAACTCCTTCAATAGAGAAATCTCTATCGGATTTCGGTACAGGACAAATGTCTTTTACAGGAGAAATGCCGGTCAGTCTCCCCAATAGTGCTAAACTCTTTTTCATACATATTAAAATTAAAGTGAAACAATTTATTCAAACAAAGCGTTGTCCAAAACAGTTTATCTTAAATCCAAGATCACCTAATCTCCCTCACCCTCTGTTCTATTATTGCAAATCTATGTATTTAACAGCAAAGCAATAGACCAAAAATCGTGCAACGATAAGCGCTAAATCGTGCATACAAAATGAATCGGTCTTTCAGAAATCAGATTCATCCCCATCGCGCCCCCGAAACATACCAAATCATTCAAATATAGACAGTGAATCGTGCAAAGAAGTTTTTATCATCAGTGAAATAGAAATTAAATAGTATATTTGACGGTCAATAATTAAAGAAGTTAAGTACTTATTTCCAAACACATATGCAAATGATGAAAAGCCTGTTGACAAGTCTCGTCCTTATTTTCTCCTCTTTTCTATATTCTCAAAATTATTATGTCAAACAATTGGGAATAGAACAAGGCTTATCGAATAACAGTGTTGTAAACATCACTCAGGATAAAGACGGTTTTTTGTGGTTTGCCACCGAGGAAGGGCTCAATAAATTTGACGGCAACCGTTTCATTAACTATTACAAACACACGAACCATATTAGTGGTAATGAACTTAACAGTATTTATGCCGATCCTACAGAACCGATTATCTGGATAGCAACTCAACGGGCGGGCATGAATGCATACAATTATGAAAAAGATGAATTAACCGTATTTACACATGACGACTCCAATCCTAATAGCCTCATCACAAACGACGTTACACATATCTCACCTGCAAGTGACGGCAATTTATGGCTCAGTACTTATCATAGGGGAATAGAATACTTCAATAAGAACACCGGAGAATTTACTCATTACAATACCACGACTTTGCCCAATTTACCATCCAACAATGTTTGGACGGTAGTAGAAGACGGCAATGGAAAAATATACATTGGCCACGTAGAACATGGAATGAGTATTGTTTCATTGAAAACCAAACGTGTAAAGAATTTCAAGTATAATCCCGACAATAAAAACGGTATACCCGGAAATCATGTTCACTGCATATACAAAGATAGTACCGACAATATATGGATAGGAACTGAAAGGGGAACTGCTTTATTCGACACCCAAACAGAACAATTTTTCTCCATAAATCAAATAGCCAATATTCCCTCAACGTCTACAGTTTTCGATATCCGGCAAATGGATAATAAAAAAATCTGGATGGCCACCGAACTAAACGGTATCTTTATCGTAGATATCAAGCAACAATTATTCCTCCCGCAAAATCAGTTTAATCTGGAACATCTCACAGTGGGAAGCAATAATTATAGTTTATCCAATCCGACAGCGAGGTGTTTATTTCAAGATTCTTTCAAAAACATCTGGATAGGCACCTATGGGGGCGGTATTAATTTTATAGGCCACACTCCGCCTTTTTTCAAAAGCCACAGCTATTCTCCAATTAAAGATTATAAAAACAGTCTTAGTAATCGGGTCGTATTGAGTTTATGTACAGACAAAGACAATAAGTTATGGATCGGTACTGACGGAGGGGGAATCAATGTCTTTGAAAAAGACAATCGCACGGTCATCTATAACGAAGAAAATGGGAAACTGAGCCATAATTCTATTATAAGCGAATATTGCGATTCTCAAAACAATATATGGATAGGAACCTTCATGGGTGGTGTAGATATCTACGATTATAATAAAAAAAACTTTTCCCATGCCAGCCTTAAAGAGATTTCTTCCTGTGACGCCCGTTGTTTTTATGAAGACAACAAAAACAATATGTGGATAGGAACCAGTTCGGGAATATTTATTGTTAACACTCAAACTTATGAAAACATAATGCATTATACCACTGAGAATTCTTCTCTTCCAGAAAATACCATACGCAGCCTCATTCAAGATACAAAAGGAAGAATCTGGATAGGTACCTTCGGACAAGGATTATCCATCCTCACCAACGAAATGAAATCCATCTGTCATTTCAATGAATACAACGGCTTCTGTTCCAATAGCATAAATTATATTTTCAGAGACTCTGAGAGTAGAATCTGGATAGCGACAGGCGATGGATTAGTCTGTTTCCCAGCCAATAAAATTCACGAATACAAAGTTTATAACCGGCAAGACGGCATTTACAACTCCTATATTCGCGCCATTACCGAAGATGGTGAGGGTAACATCTGGTTTAGCACCAATGCAGGTATCAGTTGCTATATCACGGCAACCGGACAATTCATAAACTACAACTATTTCGACAAAACGCCAATAGGCAATTTCTCCAGCGCAGCCGTAACAAAAGATGAAAATGGTATCATTTATTTCGGCTCAATAAATGGTGCCCGCTATTTTGATCCGGTTACCGTATTAAGTAACCGTGAGGTATCTCCTGTCATCATCACCGAGATGAAAATATTCGAAGAACAATCCGCACATAAAGATAATAACACTATAAACTTTTATGGCCAAAACAATGAAACCATACAACTAACTTACAAACAAAACACTTTTAATCTGGCATATAGCGTTCTTGATTATTCTCAAGCTAATTGGATAGATTACGCATACCGTTTGAAAGGTTTTGATGACTCATGGTACACCGTCAACGAAAATACGGTAATGTTCCACAACATTCCACCGGGAGAGTATGAATTTCAAGTGAAAACACGGATACATAATCAGAAATGGTCTGGCGAGATCAATATTCTTCCTATTCACATTACTCCCCCCATCTGGCTATCATGGTGGGCAAAAGTGCTTTATTTTATTCTCGCAGGATATATCATTTTCTATCTTCTTAATCTTTATAAGAAAAAAGTAGATATGCAAAGTTTTTATGAACTGGAAAAGAAGAATCATGAACAGGAACAGGAACTTAACAACGAACGTTTACGCTTTTATACCAATATCACTCATGAATTACGCACCCCGTTAACCCTAATTCTGGGACCACTGGAAGATTTTCAGGAAGACAAAGAACTGCTTCCACATCAACGTAAGAAAATATCTATCATTCACAACAGTGCTATTCGGCTTTTAAACCTGATTAATCAGATACTTGAATTCCGTAAAACAGAGACGCAAAATAAAAAACTTTGTGTGAGTAAAGACAATCTTGCTGCACTGGTTACAGAGGTCAGTCTGAGATATAAAGAACTGAACTTGAATAAAGAAGTTGAATTTAACATAACAATTAAGCCTGAACCGCTT
>NZ_HF991091.1:45186-50937 GCF_000432295.1 Bacteroides sp. CAG:189 | reverse complement strand
TTTCGACAGAGAAATAGTAACTATGATACTTGATAACCTAATTTCCAATGCCGCCAAATATACTGAAAAAGGTTATATCAATATCTCACTCTATACTACCCGAAAAAATGATACGGACTATGTAGAAATCAAAGTTTCTGATACGGGGCAAGGTATATCCGCAGATGAATTACCACATATTTTCGAAAGATATTATCAGGCCAGAAGTGACCGCCAGGCATCGGGTACCGGTATCGGCTTAGCATTAGTTAAAAACCTTGCCAAACTACATCAAGGAGAAATATATGCGGAAAGCGTTCCGGGTGAAGGGAGCAGCTTCTACTTTTCTCTTATTATGCATAACATATACCCCAATGCCCTACATACAGATTCTGGTGAAAAGGCCCCGAAAGGCAATACGGAAATAGAATCGGCAGAGGTAGTACCCACTGATGATATTCCTTGCGAAAAACCAATCTTGCTGGTGGTAGAAGACAATTCTGATATATGCGAATATATATCAGAATCATTCTCCGACTCATTTGATGTAGTAACCGCAAGCGAAGGAGAAGCCGGTTGCCGTGCCGCCATCGCACATATCCCCGACATTATAGTAACGGATATCATGATGGCCGGAATGAACGGTATCACTTTCTGTAAAATCATAAAAGAAGATGTACGTACAAGTCATATCCCAGTCATAATGCTTACCGCAAAAGACTCTTTGCAGAATAAAGAGGAAGGTTATCAGGCAGGTGCCGACTCTTATCTGACAAAACCATTTAGTGCAAGTTTATTGAGAAGCCGTATCTACAACTTATTGGAATCCCGCAGAAAATTAGCCAATCAGTTTAACTCCAACTTAAATATAAATTCTGATAAATGTATAATGCTCCATGAGTCTCTGAACCGACTGGATGACGAGTTCATACAAAAGATAACGCAAATCATTGAAGATAATCTGCAATCGGAAAAAATAGACGTAGCCTATCTATCAGACAAACTATGCATGAGCAAATCTACTCTCTACCGAAAAGTGAAAGCCTTGACCGGAATTTCAACAAATGAATATGTACGGAAAATAAAAATGAAGAATGCAGAAAAATTGATACTGGAAGGTAGATATACCATTTCTGAAATAGCTTTCAAGGTGGGAGTAAACAGTCCGGTCTATTTCAGGCAATGTTTTAAAGAGGAATTCGGAATATCGCCATCGGAATACTTAAAAGGATTGAAAGGAGAAGAAACAGTTTAGAGCCTGAACAATTCATAACCAACAGTAAATAAATGGTTATTAAGTAGTTAAGTAGTAAGTAGTTAAGTAGTAAGCAAGTAGGAAAGAATAAAAGCTTTCTACCTACCAACAGGAAGTTTATACCGAATGATAAGAGATTTTTCTTCCAATACCTTATCCACAATAAATGTACTAAATTACAGCGTTCACATAAATAAGCAGAAGCGATAACCGGTTTCTGAACCTAAAGTCTTACATTTGCAAAAGTAAACAACATAACCGGATTATGGCAGGTATCTACATTCATATCCCTTTTTGTAAAACCCGTTGTATTTATTGTGATTTCTATTCCACTACCCTCAGTGAATTCAAAGGACGATATATCCAAACCCTTTGCCGGGAATTGGAAATACGCCGGGACTATCTGCAAGGTGCCCCCATCGAGACAATTTATTTAGGAGGAGGTACTCCATCGCAACTAACACAAGAAGACTTCTTACAGATTTTCGAAACAATCGAAAGAGTTTATGGTATGAAGCAGGTACGCGAGATTACCCTTGAAGCCAATCCCGACGACCTTACTCCGGAGTATACACGGATGCTTGCCACCCTGCCTTTCAACCGTATCAGCATGGGGATACAGACTTTCAATGAGAAAACTTTGCAATTGCTTAAGCGACGTCACACCGCCCCGCAAGCCATCGCAGCCGTAGAGCATTGCAGGAAAGCAGGGTTCCAAAATATAAGTATCGACCTCATCTACGGACTCCCCGGAGAAACAGCAGAAAGTTGGAAATACGATCTGAAGCAGGCTATCGCCTTGAATGTGGAACACATATCGGCCTATCATCTGATATATGAGGAAGGTACCCCCATGTATAATATGTTACAGCAGCATCGTATCAGCGAAGTAGACGAGGAAAGCAGTGTCGGGTTCTTTTCCGAACTTATTGACCAATTAACGACCGCCGGATATGAGCATTACGAAATATCCAATTTCAGCCGCCCCGGATATCACTCGCAGCATAATACGGCATATTGGAAAAACATTCCTTATTTAGGCTGCGGACCGTCAGCGCACTCTTTCAACCGCCAGGAACGAGAATGGAACATAGCTTCACTGAATGATTATATAAACGGCATAGAAAACGGGAAACGAATTTACGAGACGGAAGATCTGAACACAGTGACACGATACAATGAGTTTATCATTACCTCATTACGCACTTGTTGGGGCATTCCTCTCGCGAAACTAAAAGAAGAATTCGGTACCGGATTGTGGCAATATTGCCTCGACTCGGCTGCCTTATCCCTTAAAAACGGGAAGTTAATCGAGAAAGACAATGCCTTGCGCCTTACGCGGGAAGGGATATTCATATCCGACAGTATCATGAGCGACCTGCTCAAAATAGAGGAGTAGAAAGAGCCATGACCGAATCCGAAGTACGAAAGCTATTGCGACAAATGAAGGAATGGGACTCTCAGACCGCATTCCGCAGATTCTACGATTTAACCTACGACCGCCTGTTTCGTATTGCCTACTATTACGTAAAACGGGAGGAATGGTCACAGGAAATCGTACTCGATATTTTCCTAAAACTTTGGGAGCAACGCAACACATTGCCCGAAGTCAGAAATATTGAAGACTATTGCTTTGTTATCACCAAGAATGCTTCCCTCAACTATCTGGAGAAGGAAATGCGCCGAAGTGCTTATACCGACAACGAACTTCCCGAATCGCCGGAAAGCGACTATAATCCCGAAGACGAACTTATCAGCGAAGAGTTGTTCGCCCGCTATGTAAAAGCATTGGACCGTCTGCCTGAGCGTTGCCGGGAGGTATTTATCCGCATACGGGAAGAAAAACAGAGCTATGCACAAGTGGCCGAAGAATTAGGTATCAGTACTAAAACAGTAGATGCCCAATTGCAGAAAGCCACCGGGCGATTGAAAGAGATGATTATGTCTGTCGAAATAGATTAACATTTATTTAGAGATAAAGGATAGGGAATTATCATCGTCCCACTGTCTTTATCAATGAACAATGTTTATTATTTATTAGACTAACGTATGAAACGATTCTATTTTCAAACAACCGTAGCGTTGTTAGTAAGCCTCTTATTATTGGCATGTGATGACAAAAACAAGAACTACCCTACCGACTATGTAGGCTTCGAGCATTCTATGCAATCTCACTTCTACAGCAAAAGTGACAAAGAAGAAACAATAGAAGTAAAAGTGATTGCCGTTGATAAAAAGAAAGAGGATAGAGAAGTTAAATTAAGTATCAACCGGTCTGCTATACCGGGAATAGGCGTGGTGTGCAAGCTAAATAATGACCGGTTAATAATAAAAGCCGGAAAGAAAGAAGCCAAAGCCACTATCACACTTTTTCCGGGAAAGGCCATTAAAGGGGAAATCATCCAGATAGTCTGTACACCTTTATGGGAAGGCGGACAAACATCAAAAATGTCTATCGAACTGATACCCAAATAGAAAACAATGAAATATACAGCAACAGAAGCAGAAAAAATACTGGAAAAGCTCATCGCCTCCACCCGTTCGCCCAGAGGACGCTTTTCGGCAGAAAAAAGTTACGCATTGCTAAAAAAACGGCTTCCGCAAAAAGAACAACGCATGTTGAGCATGCGTAAAGTGCGCGTTTTCGCAATAGCTGCCACCGTGGCATTATTCTGTACAATGGGATGGGTCGTCTATGAATACATGCTCCCGGTCGGCCTGTATACGATCTCCACTCTGACCGAATGCAAAAACGTAAAACTGCCGGATGGAACAGAAGTGACTTTAAACCATTTTTCTTCACTCACTTATCCGGAACGTTTTCGCGGCAAACATCGTAAAGTGACGCTAAAAGGTGAAGGCTATTTCGAAGTGAGCAAAAGCAAAGAGCACCCGTTCATCGTGCAAGCCGAAGCTGTCAAAGTACGGGTATTGGGCACACACTTCAATATTGAAGCCTACCCCGGTGATCCGGAAGTAAAGACAACTCTTTTCGAAGGATCCGTTGCCGTAAGCACCGCCAGTCATCCGGAAGGCATCGTACTACGTCCCAACGAGAGCGCCATATATAATAAGAAGAAAGAAAGTCTGACCCGTGAAGCAGAGAAGAATGTTTCTGAAGAAATCGCATGGCAAAACGGTATATTCATTTTCAATCATCTCCCTCTGCAGGAAATCGTACGGGAGTTGAGCAACTCATTCGGAGTAAAAATAAAGATAGAAAATGAGAAGCTGCGCAACTACCGGCTTACTGCCAAATTTACCGATGGAGAAAGCCTGGAAGACATTCTGTATCTGTTGCAACAAGGAAGGGATTTCAAATATAAACAAACCGATAAAGGAATAACAATCAATTGATGTGCCACCGGATCATGGTAATATCACACCAGACATCCCGACCGGCACATGAATGCACGGACTTATAAAACAAGCCACTCACAAGAAAATATGAACAAATCTCATATACCCCTGTATGTCGAGAATCTGATTCTGACATGCGGAATACTTTTTTTCTCATTACAAATGCAAGCGCAAAAAAACGATACCCAATTATCATTCAGCATTCGTAATGCCAGCCTTGAAGAATTTATCAAATACTTGGAAAATTCTACCGGCTTCTCATTCATCTACGGTGAAGAGGTGAAAATCAACCGCCGCATCACACTCGAAGTAAAACAAAAGACGATACGGGAAATTCTCGACCAAGCTTTTAAGAATGAACCGATAGGTTATCAGATTGCCGGACGGCACATTCTTCTGCAAAAGAAAAAACAAAAGCCGGTAAGCCGCAAGTTCACAATCAGCGGATATGTGACAGACGGGACGTCCGCCGAGACGTTGATTGGCGCTAACATCCTTGAGAGTCGTCACAAACAAGGCACTACTACCAATCCTTACGGCTTTTACAGCATCACCCTGCCCATGGGAGAAAAAGAACTCAGTTTCTCTTATTTGGGATACGAAACCCAGCATCACACGCTGGCACTGAATAAAGACACAGTACTCAACGTCCTCATGCAAGACAATAACCAATTGGAAGAAGTAGTGATTGTATCCGACAAGACAGAAGCAGGGATTACTGCCACACAAATGGGAGCCATAGAAATCCCGATGGCACAAATAAAGAATACACCCGGTGCTTTGGGAGAAGCGGATGTAATGAAAACCATCCAGTTGATGCCGGGAGTACAAGCTGGAGTCGAGGGTTCGGCCGGATTGTACGTACGTGGCGGCGGTCCGGATCAAAATCTGATTCTTCTGGATGGAATACCCATATACAATGTAGATCACCTATTCGGTTTCTTCTCGGTTTTTACACCGGAAGCCGTAAAAAAAGTAACATTTTTCAAAAGTTCCTTTCCTGCACGTTTTGGCGGCCGCCTTTCATCAGTAGTAGACGTACGTAGCAACGACGGAGACATGAAGAAATTTCATGGTACGCTCAGCGTAGGACTGCTCGCAAGCAAACTACAATTGGAAGGTCCTATCATCAAAGACAAAACGTCCTTCAATCTTTC
>NZ_HF991091.1:0-45147 GCF_000432295.1 Bacteroides sp. CAG:189 | reverse complement strand
GACGCTCTTATATAGATCTGATAGCCAAACCTTTTATGCCCAAAGATGACAAAATGAGTTATTATTTCTACGATATCAACGCAAAGGTCAACCACAAGTTTTCAGACCGAAGCCGTCTCTTTCTCAGTTTTTATAAAGGAAAAGATCATTACTCTTTCAAAAGTAAAAGTGTATTTTCTACCACCACATGGGGCAATGATTATGATTTCGGCAACACCTATGAAAATAAAATGTCGCTCGACTGGGGAAACACTGTTGCATCCGTCCGCTGGAATTATATCTTCAACCAGAAATTGTTCTGCAACACCACCATCGCTTACAACAAATATCAAATGGATGCCAACTCCGGCACATACAGCAGCAACTGGGTTGGCAATGCAGTAAACGAAAGCAGCTACCTTGCCAACTATCATTCCGGCATCCGCGACTGGAATTATCAAATGGATTTCGATTACAATCCGTCTCCCACGCATCATATCAAATTCGGCGCAGGTTACCTCCGCCACAATTTTCACCCGGAAGTGGCAACTTCCAAAATCACAGAAAAGGAAGAGGGCGACATTGCACAGGATACCACCTACAACAGTATCTCCAATAGTACAGTCCGGGCACACGAAATATCAGCATACATAGAAGACAATTTCGATATCGGTTCGCGCCTGCGCATGAATATCGGTTTACACCTATCCACATTTTATGTGCAGAAAAAGAGTTATTTCTCCGCACAGCCCCGTGTATCCGCCCGTTATCAATTGAATAAAGACATCGCATTGAAAACGTCGTATACCAAAATGAGCCAGTATATACATCTGCTTTCATCAACTCCCATCTCCATGCCGACAGACCTGTGGGTGCCCGTAACCAGCAAAATCAAACCGATGCAAGCTCATCAATATTCATTGGGAAGTTATTATACGGGCCTGAAAGGATGGGAGTTTTCTGTAGAAGGTTACTACAAGCAAATGCGTAATGTTCTGGAATATAAAGAAGGAGTCAGTTTCTTAGGATCTTCTTCCGGCTGGGAGAACAAGGTAGAAATGGGAAAAGGGCGCTCCATGGGAATAGAGTTCATGGTACAGAAAGCTACCGGAAAAACAACCGGATGGATAGCCTACACACTGGCGAAAAGCGATCGTAAGTTCTCTCCGGGCAGTATCAATAATGGAATACGATTTCCCTATAAGTATGACCGGAGGCATAATCTCACCTTAGTAGCCAATCATCAATTCAATAACCGGATCGACATAGGAGTTTCATGGATATTTGCTACCGGTGGAACAGCTACCATTCCCGAAGAGGTAACGGCTGTAATCCGTCCCGGAGAAAATTTTGTCCGGCAGGAAGATTACGTTGAACATCGCAATAACTACAGGCTTCCCGCCAGTCACCGCCTCAACATAGGTGTCAATTTCAATAAAAAGACCAAACACGGTATCCGTACCTGGAACATCAGCCTTTACAACGCCTATAATGCAATGAATCCGACCTTGGTATACAGTAACGGAAGCGGTGGATACGCCACATATATCAAAAATCAGGAAAATGGGAAAGTCTACTATCAATATATACCCGGGAAACGGAAAATAACCAAGCTGACCATATTACCCTGTATTCCTTCCGTCACTTACACTTATAAATTCTAAGCATTATGATAAAAAGAGAGAACCTGTTGCTTCTTTTTCTGCTATCGACATTCATCAGCAGTTGTGAAAATGAAATCCCTTTTAACAAAGAAGCCAACCCGCCCAAGCTGATAATGAACGCACTCATTAATGCCGACAGCACAAACAATGTGCTCTATCTCAATAAAAGCGGGCAGAATGTAATCAGCCACGTCACTGACGCCAGCGTAGAGATCCGGGTGAATGACGCATTGGTAGAGACTCCGGAAGCATTGCCGATGCCCGAAGGGGAATTTACCTCCCTTCAGAAACGCTTTCTTATTACCACAAAGTTCCACCCTGGAGACAAAGTACGTATCGATGCCATGACCGGAGACAGTGTCCATCATGCTTGGGCAGAAGTAATTGTCCCACAGCCACCAATGCCCATCGTACGGGTAGACACAGCAACCGTCCCGGTCAATGAGTACGACAACTATTATACAAACCGCCTGCGTTACCGTATCACATTTTCTGACCGCACTGATAATACGAGGAATTATTACCGGCTCGTTCTGGATCGCCGTAACACGATCTACGCTACCATTTTCAGTCCCGAACTAAAAGACACAATACTTACCAGCCAGAACTTTCGAATGCTTTCTCGCGAAGATGTAGTCCTTACTGACGGACACCCATCCATGTCGGGAAATGACAACGACCTGTTCGAACAAGCAGAAAACATCTATGGAGTATTCGATAACAGCCGCTTCGCCGGACAAAGTTATACGATGACAGTTTATGCTACAAGTTATGAAGAGTGGCCGGATCTCTTTCCGCCTCACACTGTCAAACGGAAAATCAGCGATTGCCACGTCCGGCTGCTCAGTATCAACGAAACGGATTTTCTGTATTTTAAAGCACTGAATCTAATCGACTCCGATGTGTACGATGAAACCATCATGGAACCGATTGTCTTTGCCAGTAATGTGCACGGCGGACTCGGAATCGTGAGCATCAGCACAGAAACAAGCGTAAAGATCAATCTCACAGATGAAAAGTATGACGAACGATAAAAAATATCGGTCAAAGAATGAACCTTGCACTGCCTACACCATAAGAAAACATTATCTTTGCAGCCTAAAAGTACGGAAATCATGTTTACTATTATCGGAATAATGCTCACAGGAATGCTCGTCGGCTATCTGTTGCGGAGCAAACGTCTTTTATGGATTCATAAAGTGATCACCCTACTGATATGGCTGCTGCTTTTTCTATTAGGCATCGACGTAGGAGGAAACGAAACGATCATCAGGATCCTGCATGCCATCGGCCTGGAAGCTCTTGCCATCACATTCGCCGCCGTTGCCGGAAGCGTACTGGCAGCATGGGGACTGTGGTACCTTGTATATATAAGGAATAAGGAGGCGAAGCAATGAAAGGGAGTCTCATTATCGTTTCATTCTTTATCGTAGGAACCTTTTGCGGGTTATATCATCTGATTCCGTATGAATTCACTCACAGCAATCTAAGTTATTATGCCCTGTGCGGCCTGATGTTCTGTGTCGGAATCAGTATCGGTAACGATCCGAATACCTTGAAAAGTTTCCGCTCGCTCAATCCACGGTTGCTCTTTCTACCTGTCATGACAATACTGGGTACGTTAGCCGGATGTGCTGTTGCCAGCTTGTTCCTGCCCCATCGTTCGGCCACAGATTGTATGGCGGTAGGTGCCGGATTCGGTTATTATTCCCTCTCCAGTATCTTCATCACCGAATATAAAGGGGCAGAATTAGGAACGATTGCATTGCTATCGAATATTCTTCGTGAAATTATAGCCCTGTTAGGTGCCTCACTTTTCGTGAAGTTTTTCGGCCGGCTGGCTCCCATCTCCGTAGGCGGTGCTACCACCATGGATACTACTCTACCCATCATTACCCGCTATTGCGGAAAAGAATTTGTCATAATTTCCATCTTTCATGGCTTTATTGTAGATTTCAGCGTACCGTTTCTTGTGACACTATTCTGTTCCGTGTAGGCAAACGTATTTCAAATAGATTACATTTAAAGGCATATCTTCTACTTTTTAATGCTCATTTATTGATGTACATCAATAAATGCAGGTGTAATATGCACTTTATCCCTATTTTATTTTTATGCTATAAAACATATTCTTATATTTGCATAGGTAAAAAGAAAAATTAAGCGCTTAACTACGTTTTCAATAGGTATTAGATTTAGTTTTTAGGATTAGTTTTTAGGTATAACAATTAAAAAGTAGGTATTATGAAAAGATTAGGATTAACATTCGTGGCAGCATTCTGCCTGGCTGCTATGACTTTTGCAGCAGGAAACCAACCTACGACTGCAAAATGGGAAGGAAACATCAACGTAAATAAGTTGAGTCAGTATCTGAATTTAAATTCAGTACAAAGTGAAGAGGTTTCCAATATCTGTGAATATTTCACAGAACAGATGGGACGTGCTACTGTTGCCAGAAAAAATAAGGAAACAAAGTTGCACAACGCCGTTTACGGAAACCTGAAATTGATGAAAAGAACGCTCACCGATGAACAGTATGCCAAATACACAGCTTTACTGAACATCACTTTAAAGAATAAAGGCATTGAACTGAGCAAGTAAATTGATTAATACATAAATGTGAAAAAGGTGTCGACAGTTTTATGCGTCGGCACCTTTTTTTCTATCATTACTTCGTAACGAAACCTAACGGATAGTTACCAATGTAGCTCCAAAACCATATTCCTGAAAAGAAGCGTCCTGATAACGGCAAGTGCTATATTTGCGCTTTAACTCATCGAGTAAGGCCTTGCGGAGTACTCCATCTCCCTTACCGTGAATGAAAACTATTTTTTGTTCGCGCTTTGTCTTATACCGTTCCATCACCTCACGAAACTTATCCAACTGATAATTCAATATCTCGGCATTACTCATACCATGAGTATCATCCAACAATTCATTGATATGCAGATCTACCTCCACAATACCATTGGAAACACCCCGTTTCACGATCGGCTGTGATTTAGGTTTCTCCACATCTTTTTTCTGCAACAGAGCCGCCTGTATTTCTTCGGCCGAAACATACACCTGCTTAGCCGGAACATCATTTGTTATGATATCATAAATCAATGCCGGCTCTTCAAAGAAATCCGATTCACGGAAAGTATGCAGTTTATAGAACTTTACCGTATCGATACGAAGCTCCACACTGACCGCCGGTTTCACAGAGAAAGTCTTGCTGTCCTTAAAAGCAATAAACTGTATGGAAACACGCTCCAATTCATTCAATACGTCTTTGGCAAAATCCTCAAGAAACAGCTTCGTATTAGGCTCTGCCAATCCGTGAGAGCGAGTTTTCCAAGCCTTGCCTTCAGCACTGAGGTAAGTATAATAAAGATAGTAATTACTATCATTCACCAGATAAGCCTCGAAAGCAGTGCTGCTGATAGCCTTGACATCTTCGGGCACGAAAGCTAAAAAAACGTTCAGAACATCCCCACCCCGCATTTCCGGTCGACGCTGCAGAACAGGAATTTCCGGTTTGACGGGCTTGGCAGGTTCTTCAGCCTTTTTAGGAGCCGCAGCCGGTTTTCTATTTATGTTATAGTCGTCCGTTTCAATCACCACGCACTCACGAACCTGCATCGGGATATCAAATCCGTCCGCATCTTCCACCAACACAATGTCTTTTCCCTGGAAACCTTTCACAATTCCCCCGCCTACTTCACTGAGAAAGCGCACTTTATCACCTATTTTCATTTTTCTATTTACAATTTACCGTTTACAAACTACAATTTAGGGCAAATATAGTTACTTTTGCGATCGTAATGAAAGAAAAGATGAAAGAAAACCCTAAACATATCCGTATTAGCGAATACAACTATCCCCTGCCGGAGGAACGTATCGCCAAATTTCCCCTTCCCGTACGTGACCAGTCAAAACTGCTCGTATACCGTCAAGGTGCAGTAACCGAAGACGTGTTTACCTCTCTTCCCAAATACCTCGCCAAAGACAGCCTGATGATATTCAACAACACGAAAGTCATTCAGGCCCGCCTCCACTTCCGTAAAGAAACAGGAGCACTGATAGAGGTGTTTTGCCTCGAGCCTGTCCAACCGAATGACTACGCACTGAACTTTCAGCAAACGGAACATGCAGCATGGCTCTGCATGATCGGCAACCTGAAGAAATGGAAAGAGGGCCCGCTCCACAGAGAACTGACGGTAAAGGGACATCCGCTCACACTTACCGCCACACGTGGCGAATGCCGGGGAACAAGCCACTGGGTAGACTTCTCTTGGAATAATTCCGAAGTCACCTTTGCCGATATCTTAGAGGTTTTCGGAGAGTTGCCCATCCCGCCCTACCTGAACCGGGAAACCCAGGAAAGCGACAAGGAGACTTATCAAACGGTATATTCAAAAATAAAAGGTTCCGTAGCCGCCCCGACAGCAGGACTTCACTTTACACCACGGGTACTGGATACTCTCCGGAAAAAAGGAGTCGATCTGGAAGAACTGACATTGCATGTGGGAGCAGGAACATTCAAACCGGTAAAAAGTGAAGAAATTGAAGGACACGAAATGCATACGGAATACATTTCCGTCTCACGTTCGACCCTCCGGAAGTTGATCGGCCATAACGCCTGTGCCATTGCCGTGGGAACAACCTCGGTACGTACTTTAGAAAGTCTGTATCATATCGGAGTAACTCTGGCTGCCAATCCACAAGCAACAGAAGAGGAACTCCACGTACGCCAATGGCAACCCTACGAAAAATACGATGAGATTCCGCCGGTCGTGGCGCTTCAGAAAATACTGGATTACCTTGATTACAACGGTATGGAGACTTTGCACACCAGTACACAGATCATCATCGCCCCCGGATACGACTATAAGATAGTAAAAGCAATGATAACCAATTTCCACCAGCCGCAAAGTACCTTGCTGCTTTTGGTTTCAGCATTTGTAAAAGGAAACTGGCGAACGATATACGACTATGCACTCAGTCACGATTTCCGTTTTCTGAGTTACGGAGATTCATCGTTGCTGATCCCATAAACATTCATATGCCATTCAAGGCGAACCAAACCTTTTAAAAGACAATAAAGATGCAAAGCGATAATAACGAAGAGATGTTCCCCGTTGTAGACGAAGAAGGAAACATCATCGCTGCCGCCACCCGTGGCGAATGCCATAACGGCAGCAAACTGCTCCATCCGGTAATACACCTGCATGTTTTCAATAGTAAAGGAGAACTATATTTACAGAAACGTCCGGATTGGAAAGACATACAGCCGGGGAAATGGGATACCTCTGTAGGAGGGCACATCGACTTGGAGGAAAGTGTAGATATTGCCCTAAGACGCGAAACACAGGAAGAATTAGGTATCACGGATTTTATGCCGGAAAAGTTAACCAGTTATATTTTTGAATCTACCCGCGAACGGGAGCTCGTCTTCGTACACAAAACCATATACGACGGAGAAATACACCCCAGCGATGAATTAAATGGTGGCCGATTCTGGAGTTTGGAAGAGATAAAAGAGAACTTGGGAAAAGAGGTGTTTACTCCAAATTTTGAAGGAGAGATAGAGAAAGTCATTGCGTTACACACTTCGAACAAAGTATAATAGCGAAATGTTATCACAACCGATAATGAAACATATCGTTATATACTAACCTATCTTTACTAAAAACCGTTTTAAAAGTATACTAAGAATACTTCCTAAAGAGATTCTTACAGGTATATATAAAAAAGAGGAAGTCACTGACCTCCTCTTTAATTTTAATATGTGTAGTTTAACTGAATTACTTTATGATTACAACAATAAATACTGTATTAGCTAAAACTAAATACAGTTTTATTTTTTTGCCAAATCGTTAATGACATCCATGATCTTCTGCCCGATTTCTTCGGCAGCTTCCATTGTAGATGCCTCGCTATACACACGGATAATCGGTTCCGTATTACTCTTACGCAAGTGTACCCATTTGTCGGCAAAATCAATCTTCACACCGTCGATATCATTAATCTCCTCGTTCTTATAGATTTCCTTCACCTTAGCCAAAATAGCATCCACATCTATTTCCGGAGTAAGATCTACACGATTCTTGGCAATAAAGTAAGGAGGATAAGTAGCACGCAACTCGCTCACCTTTTTACCTTCATGAGCCAAATGACTGAGGAAAAGGGCGATACCTACCAAAGCATCACGTCCGTAATGACTGGCCGGATAAATAACTCCACCGTTGCCTTCACCACCAATAACGGCATTGGTAGCTTTCATCTTAGTCACCACATTAACCTCGCCTACCGCCGAAGCATTGTATTCCATACCATATTTACGAGTCACATCACGCAAAGCGCGGGTAGAACTTAAATTAGAAACCGTATTGCCCGGAGTATGCTTCAATACATAATCGGCTACGGTTACCAATGTATATTCTTCGCCATACATCACACCGTTTTCACAAATCATAGCCAAGCGATCCACATCCGGATCTACAACAAAAGCCACATCTGCCTTACCGCCTTTCATAAGATTCATGATATCTCCCAAATTCTTTTCAAGCGGCTCCGGATTGTGTGCAAAGTTTCCGGTAGGCTCACAATAGAGCTTTTCTACATGCTTCACGCCCAAACGTTCCAACAACTCGGGAAGTATAATTCCACCAACCGAATTTACACAATCGATCGCCACACGGAAGTCTGCTTTCTTAATAGCGTCCACATCCACCAAGTCGAGTGCCAGCACACTGTCAATATGCTTTGTGTTATAAGTAAGGTCTTTGCGATAAGAACCGAGATGGTCTACATCGGCATAATCAAATTCTTCCGCTTCAGCAATGCGAAGAACTTCATTTCCTTCGGCTGCATTCAAGAACTCGCCATGCTCGTTGAGAAGTTTCAATGCATTCCACTGTTTAGGATTATGCGAAGCGGTCAGGATAATACCTCCGCAAGCTCCCTCCATCGTTACAGCCAACTCGGTAGTAGGAGTAGAAGCAAGATCAATATCTACTACATCCCAACCCATACCCATAAGAGTACCGACTACTACGTTCTTCACCATTTCACCGGAGATACGTGCATCACGGCCTACAACGATTTTATTACTGGTCGATTTACATGTCTTACGAATCAAAGTGGCATAAGCCGACGTGAATTTCACTATGTCAAGCGGGTTCAATCCCTCGCCTGCCCCTCCGCCAATCGTTCCGCGGATACCAGAGATAGATTTGATTAGAGTCATAAGGATTTAAATATCAAAAATTAAAGTTAGTTGTATCAGTGTTGTATTAATCGATAGAAAGTTCCCGTATATCATAGAAGTAAGGATATACTTTCTGCTGTGCAATCGAGTGTCCGCTCTTCGAAGGAACAATCAACTTTACGTGCGCACCATCTTTCACATATTGCAACGCCATAAGCCAGCCTGCAGGAACAGAAGTGCCATACATGCCATCTATGGTATAGTCATAATAATAGTAAGAAGAAATCCCCGGCTCCTGCACAAACTGCCCGTAAATAGTAGTCCCACTAACCGTATAGCGGAAGCCTGCCGGATAATCATTCAAAAATCCTAAATAGGGATTATCGACATTAGAAGCTAATGTAATAGAGTCCGTAAGAATATCTTTCTCTATAAAACGTGCAAGGATCAGATTGTTGTTCTCAAAAGGGAGAGCAGACTCCAGATTCGGATAAGGAACAGACGATGCACGCGGAGTTCCAAAACGTTTCACAATCTGCATGTAGACACCATTCGAAAAACCGACATATTGATTGTATCCCGGATAATCGGGTTCACATTTAGTGATGGTATCCACCAGAAATTCACTTTCGGAGATTACCTGAATATTATACTTATTAATAAAATCATTCACACCATCTCTCTCTTCCTCAAGCATCTCGGCATAAGTCTTCGTATTATCACATGATTGAAAAGCGGCTCCAACAGCCAGCAGAGAGATAAATAATAATATAAGTTTCTTCATTCGTCTGTATCTTAACTATATGTCCGTACAAATGTACCGCAATTTAGTTGAAAATTGAATGTTGAGAGTTGAAAGTTCAACACTTTTAACTTATTTAGTTCAAAAGAAAGGAGGGAATTAAGAGAAGAAGGAGGATTAAGGGAAGATGGAAGATGAGAGATGGGAGAAGTACTATGATTCATTCTATTGGAACTCATTGTTCCGATAGAATGAAACTTAGTGTTGCAACAGAATGAAACTCATCGTTCCAATAAGATAAAACTCATCGCCTAAAAGGCTCATTTACTTCTTCCATCTCCCATTAATCTCTTCATCTCTTTTTTAGTTTTCCGTCAGCAACGTTTTATATTTTTTCAATGCTTCTTCAAAAACCTGCTTAGCTTCGGCCATCGTACCGGTAAACTCACCGCCTGAGGCATTCAGATGTCCACCGCCATTGAAGAATTCCGCAGCTAACTTATTACAAGGGAATGTTCCGACAGAACGCAAGGAGCTCTTAATTATCCTTCTCTCTGTATCTTCCCGTAAGAAACAAGAAAAACGAACATTCTTTATTGAAAGAGGGATATTGACAAATCCTTCGCTATCACCTTTAATATAGTCGAACTTACCTTGTTCTTCTTTAGTCAAAGAAATCAATGCGGAATTGTACTCACGATAGACTTTCATATTCGACAATACGTATCCCATCAATCTCAACCGGCTCTCCGAATAAGTATTGTACACCTTTCGATAAATATCATCCTTATCAATTCCTTTAGACAACAATTCGCTTATAATAAAGTAAATCTCACGGTTATTGGAATTATACGTAAACCCTCCGGTATCGGTCATCATACCTGTATAGATACATTCGGCACCTTCACGAGAAATATCACTGAAATACCCCATACGACAAATCAAACGGAAAACAAGTTCGGAAGTGGAAGAAATTTCCGGATGAGAAATGACGATCCTACAAAAATCTTCCGGATAAAGGTGATGATCAATCAGGATTTTACGGGCGGGGGAAGTTGCTACCGAATCCGCCATTTCCTCAATACGTTTCAAAGAATTAAAGTCGAGACAACAAATAATATCAGCCTCGTTTATCAATTTATCAGCAAACTCCTTATAGCGGTCATAGAGCAGAATATCTTTACTGCCAGGCATCCATTTCAGGAAATCGGGAAAAGCGTTGGGTACAATAACATTGACGGCTTTATCCTGTGAATCCAAAAATTGGGCTAACCCTAAAGAGGAACCGATCGCATCACCATCGGGCGACACATGAGACACAATCACTATCTTATCAGCACGTTCAAACCATTTCGTAAAATGATCTATCTTAGCTTGTTCAATTACTTTAGTCAACATATACTATATATTATTTCACGGCAAAATTACGATATTTCTTCATACTTAAAGCATAAAGCTCACAGAACCTTCATCCGGCAGTGATATAAAAGGAAGATCCAACTGTCTGCACTCTTTCCCGTATGCCTGCCGGCGACGATCAGAAAGGGAAGCATCCAATATTACAGTACGAACCGTAAACAACTCCAACAGTTCTTTCAAACAGCCATCATACCCCTTACACAAATAAAGATAATCTATAGATAACGGCTGAGCCGCCCATTTGTTCCGCCAACGGTTATCACTAACCACACAAATACGCTGACCGGAATAAGAAAGAATATGATCACGATAAGCCAACATATCCCCTGTATAGTCCGTAATTATAGCTTGTGGTGGCTCCAGATGCAAGCGATTCCAATATCCGGAAACAGCTTTACGCAAGCGGGAAGTATCCGGAATGCTATCTGCATAAATCAGCCAGGAATGCCCATCGGCTGCCAAACAGTGAACCGCAGGGCAGTTACGAACATTATAAAACACAAAACCCGGTTTAGGACGATCATTAGCCTGCCGTACCATATGGCAGGTACAAACAGCCAACAAACAGAAAGTACCGATAATCAAACCCCTCGCTTTGCATGTATTCAAATAGTATCCTAATAAAAAGAGAAAAAGATAAATACCCAATACATCTGTACCGTAAAGCCATATGCCATCAAAGGATGCCCAGGGAAGTTGCTCTACCCAACGGACACAAGAGTTCAACAATCCGATCAGCCACTTTACTCCTATCGCAATAATCGATTGAAGAGGAAAATAAGGCGTAAACAACAACATGATGACAGTTGTATACATAATAAAGGAAACAAGAGGTATTACCAATAAATTGGTCAACAAAAAATGTGTAGAGAATCGGGAAAAATACAGAAGTACCAACGGAGCCGTACCAATCTGCGCAGCAATAGAGACACTCATTAAACCGCACAGATAATGACCGATGCGGGAATGTACTCCGGGAAACCACCTGTATATCCGCGGTTGTAATAGCAATATGGCCGTCACTGCACAAAACGAAAGTTGGAAACCAACGTCAAACAGCCAGACAGGCCGACAGAGAAGCATAAAGAAAGCCACCGCAAAAAGCGTATTCAAAGAAAAATTCTTTCGCCGGCTCAGCCCCGACAAAGCAAATAAAGAAAACATAAATACCGAACGAACCACCGAAGCAGACAGTCCTGTGAAAAAAGCAAATCCCCAAAGAAATGCAATGATCAATAAGGTACGCAACACCGCCATTGCCCGCCAACGCCCCGGCAACCACCGTAGACAAAACCAAAGCAAAGCAACGCATACAAAAAACCGATATGCAAACCGGACAACGCCAGTACATGACTGGAACCGGATACCGAAAAACTCTCGCGTATTTCCTCACTCAACCCCTCTTTATACCCCACGGTAAGGGCAGAAAGTACCGCAAAATCATCTCCTTGGAATCCCAGATGACGATAAATGGCCAATACCCGCTCTCTGCAATCAAATGCCTTTTGCCGAAACGAATGGACAGCATCTTGTGAAATTCTTCTCCACTTACCCGTATGAACATTTCCAATGGCACTAACCTGATGCCGAAAAAGAAAACGGGCATAGTCAAACTCATCCGGATTCCCATTATTGGCAGGAGTAGAAAACCCGGTATAGGCAATTAATTCGTCACCACAACCTAAACATTCACTAAGCGAATCCCTACTCAAATAAACAATAGCTTTGTGATTCAGCGTTGTTTTTCGATAAGATGAATCAATCCGTTCTGTCAATAATACCCGGCAGAAAACGTTTCGTTCTTTTATCTGTGGTTCTTCTACAAGAAACATTCGATAAGTCGTTTCTTCACTGCCAAAAGCAAATTCAACCGCCTGCATTTGACAATTCATCCTCATAAAACCTAAAACAAAGCAAAAGAAAAAAAGAACAACACCGAATATCCAACGTCTGGAATAGCATTTCTGAAAAGAAGAAAGCATCAATATCCCGAGAAAAGAAAAGAATAGCGGAAAAACACAAGAGGCAACCCAACCGGATTGCCCCTGGAAAATAAGTTCATCGCTGCAATAAATGCCCACAATCAAAGGGCCTAACAAGCGAAAAAAAGGATAGCGATGTAGCCAGGCAAAGAGCATTATTTATTATAGCTCTTTCAAACGACGGATCATTCCTTCGGGATCTTCAGCGGCAAATACTGCGTTTCCTGCCACTAAGATATCTGCTCCGGCAGCCACTAAACGTGCACCGGTTTCCACATTTACACCACCATCTACTTCGATCAAAGCCTTAGAGCCTGTACGTTCTATCAAAGCACGAAGTTCACGAACTTTCTCAACCGAGTGCTCTATAAACTTCTGCCCGCCAAAACCGGGATTAACGCTCATAATAAGCACCATGTACACATCACGGATGATATCCTGGAGCATTGCCACCGGAGTAGCAGGATTAATGGTCACAGCCGGTTGCATACCGGCCTCCCGAATCTGCTGTACCACCCTGTGCAAATGAGGACATGCCTCATAATGTACAGTCATCACATGAGCACCCAATGCCTTCACTTCCTGAATAAATTTCTCGGGCTGCACGATCATCAGATGCACATCAAGCGGTTTCTCACTCAACTTTGCCACATATTTCAATACAGGAAATCCAAAGGAAATGTTAGGAACAAATACCCCATCCATAATATCGATATGAACCCAATCGGCTTCACTACGGTTTAACATTTCAACATCCTTAGCCAAATGAGCAAAGTCTGCCGAGAGAATAGATGGTGATATCATTGGTTTCATTAGTCCGTCTTTTTTTAAGAATTTAGTACAATGATACAAAAGTAGGGGGAATAAACGGAAGTAACAAATTTATCCCAAAATAATCCCCTGCAACCCTTGCGGCAATTGCTGTTCTACATAATAGTTACTTGCAAAAGAACGCAGAAAAGCCAATGTTTGTTCACTGACCCGGAGTCTCTTACTTTCCGGCAAATGCTTTTCTTCGGGACACTGCTGATGAGAGGGAGTAGTTTTTTTATTCATAGGCCTTATATATCAAAAGGTTTGTTTCCTTTAGAACGTAGGAAACAAACCTTTTAGTATATAGGTACTTAATTAAATTTAGTCTACGGTAAGAACGACTCCATTCTTTTCTGCCATACGACGCAAATTAAGGATAGCATAGCGCATGCGACCCAAAGAAGTATTAATGCTTACACCTGTTTGCTCGGCAATCTCTTTAAAACTAAGATCTTGATAGAAACGCATATACACCACTTCGCGCTGTTCATCCGGCAAAAATTCCATCAAACGACGTACATCCGCCAATATCTGCCGGTTGACAATCGTATTTTCTATCGTACCTTCGGCCAAGCCTATATTGTTCAGAATGTTCACTTCCGGTTCATCGCAAGATACCAGATTCTCGGATTTTTCTTGGCGGAAAGAGTCAATAATCAAATTATGGGCAATACGGCGCAACCATGCTGAGAATTTGCCATTCTCATTATAACGTCCTTGGCGAATTGTGATAATTGCCTTCATAAATGTTTCTTGAAAAATGTCTTCTGTCATCTCGGAGTTGCGTACTATATAATAAATATAGGTATATAGCTTATCCTTATATCTGTTCAGAAGAACATTAAATGCCTGATTCTCTCCTTTAGCATAGAGAGCGACCAACGTTTCGTCAGCCTTGTTATTCCATGTGTCCAT
Source organism: Bacteroides sp. CAG:189 (assembly GCF_000432295.1). Taxonomy (NCBI): domain Bacteria; kingdom Pseudomonadati; phylum Bacteroidota; class Bacteroidia; order Bacteroidales; family Bacteroidaceae; genus Bacteroides; species Bacteroides sp. CAG:189. The sequence goes on along the minus strand of NZ_HF991091.1, from coordinate 30,438 downwards.
TACGTATGCGATTAGATATAATTAGCGTAACGTGTTTCTATAGGCATTCATATTTAAAGGATTAATAACTCGGGACAAAGAAAAGGAATCCCAATGAAAGAACCAAAAGAAAAGAGAAATATTTTTAATGGAGACAACAATATTAACTCATTGGCGAAGTTAATGATCAATGAAAGAATGAAAGTGGGCCAATGGACTGCGTTGTAAAATAACGTGAAATATGTCAATTGAATAATCGGCTAATATTGTCAACAGATGAATTTCTTCATTCTCTTCATTCCTTAATTCTTTCATTCTCCAATTATTACCTCATCAATGCCGTTTTATCTATTTTATACCCACGCAATAGTTCATCTGTTCTCAGTCGTTTTTTGCCGGGAAGCTGAAGAGTCAGGATACCTACAAAACCATCAGTCGCAGCTATTTTCAGATAGTTTTTACCGTCTGTAACAATCGTGCCGGGAACCAACTGATGAGTCTCCTGTATTTTTTCTGTCTCAAACACTTTTACGGCAACCGCTTCACCGGTAGCGTCGGTAAGTTCACACCATGCAGCCGGATAAGGAGAAAGTCCGCGAATAAAATCATAAATACGTTTCACCGGTTGATTCCAATCGATTCTACAGGTCTCTTTAAATATCTTCGGTGCAGAACGGAGTTCGCCAACAACAGCCATTTCGTCTTGTGGAATAGCTTTTACCTCATCATTCAATATTGCATCTACCGTTTCTACAACTAAACGGCCACCTAACACCATCAATTTATCGTGTACGACACCTACATTATCCGTATCGGCAATAGGAACACGAACTTGCTGAATAACTTCTCCCGTATCTATCTCATGTTTCAAAAAGAAAGTAGTAATACCTGTTTCCGTATCACCGTTAATCACCGCCCAATTAATCGGAGCTGCTCCACGATATTGAGGAAGCAAAGAAGCATGCAAGTTAAAAGTTCCCAAACGGGGCATATTCCATACCACCTCGGGCAACATACGAAAGGCAACTACAATCTGCAAATCGGCTTTCCAATCACGCAAAGCCTGTACAAAAGCCTCATCCTTTAGTTTTTCCGGCTGCAACAGGGGGAGATCATGATCCAATGCATACTGCTTGACTGGAGAATATTGAATTTTATGTCCACGCCCGGCAGGTTTATCGGGCATCGTAATAACACCGACTATATTGTATCCGCCTTCTACAAGGCAACGCAGGCCTTCCACCGCAAACTCGGGCGTACCCATATAAACGATTCTCAGATCTTCTTTCTTCATACTATAAATAATTAAATAATGTGCTAATATGCCAATGTGCCAATTAAGGAATGAAATAACAATTATCCAATAAAATGCCAATATACTAATTCAGAAATGCACCAATTTGTTTTATATCCTTTACATAGCGCAGCCTATTGGCATATTGCCACATTGGCACATTATTATATTGGCACATTATTTCTTAGTCTTCCGAGAAATGCACCAGTACCTGCCGATATGAATTGAATATTTTCGACTTTGATACAAATCCTAAATACTTACCTTCTTCGTTCACCACAGGTAAATTCCATGCTTTTGTATCATCAAAAGTCTGCATTACCTGCTCCATACCATCGGTATTAAACAATTTAGCCGGTGCGGATGTCATCAATTTACTAACCGTAAAACGATGATAAAGTTCTTGTCGGAACATTATATTCCGGATGTCATCCAACAGGACAATGCCAATCAGAACACCCTCTTTATCAGTTACCGGAAAAACATTACGGTGAGAAGAAGCTATCGCTTTCACCAATTCCCCTAAATCCATTTCCGGATGAACAGTTACAAAATCTGTTTCAACCACATTTTCCATCTTCATCAATGTGAGTACGGCACGGTCTTTATGATGAGTCAGCAACTGGCCTTTCTTTGCCAAACGCATGGAATAAATACTATGCGGCTCAAAAGCGATAATAGTCAAATAAGAACTGACGGAAACAATCATCAACGGCAAAAACAAGTCATAGCCGCCTGTCAACTCGGCAATAAGGAACACCCCTGTCAATGGGGCATGCATTACTCCACTCATCACACCCGCCATCCCCATGAGTGCGAAATTCTTTTCGGGCAAATAAGCAGAGAACTCAAAGTCATTGCTGAAATGAGAAAAGATAAACCCGGCAATACAACCCAAATAAAGCGAAGGCGCAAAAATACCACCACAACCGCCACCACCATTTGTAGCACTGGAAGCAAAAACTTTCAATAGGATAATCAAACACAAATAGACCAGCAAAAGGTTGCCATAACCATAAAACAAAGAATTGTTCAGTACCGTATCCCAATCGGCATTACTCGTTCCATTCAGCAACAGTTCAATTGTGTCGTAACCTTCACCATAAAGCGGAGGAAAAAGAAAGATGAGTACACTCAGCATCACACCGCCTAAAGCTAATTTCTTATACGGATTGTTGAGTTTTCCAAAAACCCCTTCCACCGAATTCATGGCACGGGTAAAATAAAGAGAAACGAGTCCGCAAAAGATTCCTAACAAAATAACGAAAGGAATACGTTCTAGCTCAAACGCCTGATCGAGATGGAATTTAAACATGGCTTCCGTGCCGGTAACAATATAGGAAACCGTTGCAGCAGTTACGGCAGAAATAAGCAGAGGCAACAAAGACGACATCGTAAGATCGATCATCAGTACTTCCAGCGTGAACACCAGTCCTGCAATCGGCGCTTTGAAAATGCCCGCAATGGCCCCGGCAGCACCACACCCCACAAGCAGCATCAACGTACGATGTTCCATCTTGAACACACTTCCTAAGTTAGAGCCGATGGCCGAACCTGTCAGTACAATAGGCGCTTCTGCTCCGACCGACCCGCCAAAACCGATAGTAATGGCACTGGCAATCGTAGACGACCACACATTATGGCGTTTAATACGTCCTTGCCGGCGAGAGATAGCATACAGAATCTTTGTCACCCCATGACTGATATCATCTTTCACAATGTTCCGCACGAACCATCCCGACAAGAAGATACCCACCACCGGGTAAACCAAATAAAGGTAGTTCGCTTCCGTAGCATTGAAATTATCAGTGAGGAAATTCTGTATCGAATGGATAAAGAACTTCAAAATCAGTGCAGCAAATGCTGTGAAAATACCTACAAGAAAACTGAGAATCAGAATAAACTGTTTCTCCTTAATGTTGTTTTCACGCCAACGGATAAAACGTTGGATCAGAGTAATCTTTTCTTTTTCCATCTTATTTTTAAATGCCTTTGCCGATCCAAACCTCCCGGACCGTTGCCAGCAGAATTTTGATATCGAGCCAAAAGCTATAGTGTTCTAAATAATAAAGGTCGTAACGGGCACGTTCAACCATTTTCTCTGTCGTGTTAGCATAACCGAATTTCACCATTCCCAAAGAAGTAATTCCCGGTTTCAAACGGAACACCTGTTTATAACGGGGTTCTTTCTTTAGAATCTGCTGTACGAAATAAGCACGTTCGGGGCGGGGGCCTACAATGGACATATCTCCTTTCAGCACATTCCAAAATTGTGGCAATTCATCCAGATGATGTTTACGCAACGTACGTCCGAAAGGTGTCACACGACAATCATCGGAGACAGCGAGCAAAGGAGTGCCGTCTTCGGCATCCGCCACCATCGTACGAAACTTCACCATCCGAAAAGGAATACCTCCCTTTCCCAACCGCTCCTGTTGGTAAAAAACACTACCCGTTCCCTGCATGCGGATACGAATAGCAATATAGAGCAGTAATGGCCAACACAGCAGCAACACCAACGCCGCCACTATATAATCCATCAACTGCTTCATCTATTCACGTATTATCTTTATTACCCCACCTTTTTCGAGTTTAATAATACTCGACGGCTTCGGACGGCTCATGTCATCCTGACGAAAACCGACAACATAATCTACTTGTGATTTAACCTCATCACTTATCTCGCTGAAATTAGCTGCACCCGGTTGCCCGCTTATATTTGCCGAGGTTGAAACAATGGCTTTGCGAAATTGCTGACAAAGGCGACGTGAAAAATCTTCACCGGTCACACGGATACCTACACTGCCATCTTCAGCAAGCAGATTGGGAGCCAAGTTACGTGCACCGGAATAGATGATAGTCAACGGCTTATCAGCAACCTCGATCAAATCCCATGCAACATCAGGAACATCCTGTACGTAGAAATCTACTTTTACGGGCGAATCGACCAATACCAGCATCGCCTTGCTGTCAGCACGCTGCTTAATCTCATATACCCTACGCACAGCATCCGGATTGGTAGCGTCGCACCCCAATCCCCAAACGGTATCTGTAGGATAAAGGATGACTCCCCCCTCCTGCATTACCTGGCAAGCTTTTTTAATATCTTCTATCATTTCTTGATTCATATCTGATGAGAATAACGCGCAAAAATACTACTTTTGCATGGTAATAACAAAGTTTAAGAGAAAACAATGGAAGAAATTAAATTTCGCCACACCCTGCCTATACAACTACGCTTCAATGATGTAGACAAATTCGGTCATGTCAACAACACGGTTTACTTTTCATTTTACGATCTTGGAAAAACAGAATATTTCGCTTCTGTCTGCCCAGGAGTAGATTGGGAAAAAGATGGTATTGTAGTAGTTCACATCGAAGCAAACTTCCTCACTCAGATTTTTGCATCGGACCGGATTGCCGTACAAACGGCCGTATCGGAAATCGGCACTAAAAGTTTCCACCTCATCCAACGGGTAATCGATGTGGAAACCGAAGAAGTAAAATGCATCTGTACCTCCGTCATGGTAGCGTTTGATCTGGATAAGCACGAATCCAAACCACTGCCGGAAGAGTGGATAAATGCCATCTGCGAATACGAAGGAAGAGATGTAAGAAAGAAAAAAGCATAGAATCTTCCGCTACCTCAAAACGTCCAACCGGACAAAGTTTCTACAAAGCGAAAATATCATCCCATGAAATATTTTCGCTACATTCTATCTGTGCTTCCTGTTTTTTTCGTACTTTTACAGCTTGTTGGAGAAAAGTGCTTCTCCGGCACCCTTGAGATAAGAAAAAGAAAAAACAATATATAAAATGAATCACAAATGGAATTATCAACCCATCACATCAGAACAGGTAGAGATAAGCCAGACATTGGCCCAAGAGTTAGGGATTAGCCCTATCTTAGGACGACTTTTGGTGCAGCGGGGGATTACGCGGGTACATGAAGCCCGGAAATTCTTCCGTCCGCAACTACCCGACCTGCACGATCCGTTCTTAATGAAGGATATGGATATCGCAGTGGAACGTCTGAACAGGGCGATGGGAAAGAAAGAGCGCATTCTGATTTATGGAGATTATGACGTAGACGGTACCACAGCCGTGGCACTGGTTTATAAGTTTATCCAACAGTTTTATTCAAACTTAGACTATTACATCCCCGACCGTTACAACGAAGGTTACGGGATTTCGCGCCAAGGAGTGGATTATGCCGCCGACACCGGTGTCGGCTTGATAATCGTACTCGACTGCGGCATCAAAGCCGTTGATGAAATTGCATATGCCCGCGAAAGAGGTATTGATTTCATTATCTGCGATCATCACGTACCCGATGATGTATTGCCACCCGCCGTAGCCATTCTCAATGCAAAACGGTTGGATAATACCTATCCGTACGAACACTTATCGGGATGCGGGGTAGGTTTCAAATTTATGCAGGCATTTGCTATCAGCAACGGTATCGAATTTCATCATCTCATCCCATTGCTTGATCTCGTAGCGGTCAGTATCGCTTCGGACATCGTGCCGATTATGGGAGAAAACCGTATTTTGGCACATCACGGTCTGAAACAGCTCAACAGCAACCCCAGTGTAGGAATGAAAGCCATCATCGATGTATGTGGTTTGGCAGAGAAGGACATTACTGTCAGTGATATCGTATTCAAAATCGGACCGCGTATCAATGCATCCGGCCGTATCCAAAACGGGAAAGAAGCAGTAGACTTGTTGACGGAAAAGGATTTCTCAATGGCTTTGGAAAAAGCCAACCAGATAAACCAATACAATGAAACCCGCAAAGACCTGGATAAAAGCATGACGGAAGAAGCCAACCAGATCGTAGCTAACCTCGAAGGTCTGGCCGACCGCCGCTCCATCGTTCTTTACAACGAAGAATGGCACAAGGGAGTCATCGGCATTGTAGCTTCGCGGCTGACGGAAATATACTATCGCCCCGCCGTAGTATTAACCAGAACCGATGATATGGCCACCGGTTCTGCCCGTTCCGTTTCCGGTTTTGATGTATACAAGGCAATAGAACACTGCCGGGATTTATTGGAAAACTTCGGAGGACACACCTATGCTGCCGGACTATCCATGAAGGTAGAAAACGTACAGGCATTTACCCAGCGCTTTGAAGAGTTCGTTTCAAAACACATCCTTCCGGAACAGACCAGCGCTGTCATAGATATCGATGCAGAGATAGACTTTCGGGACATCACTTCGAAATTCTTTAATGATCTGAAGAAGTTCAACCCATTCGGTCCCGATAATCAAAAACCCATATTCTGCACACATCACGTCTACGACTATGGTACAAGTAAAGTGGTAGGTCGCGATCAGGAACACATCAAGCTCGAACTGGTAGACAACAAATCGAACAATGTAATGAACGGTATTGCTTTCGGACAGAGTTCACACGTACGTTATATCAAAACCAAACGTTCGTTTGACATCTGCTACACCATCGAAGAGAATACTCATAAACGAGGTGAAGTGCAATTGCAGATTGAAGATATAAAACCCATTGAATAACCTTATTCAGTTAAAAGCCCTTTTTCAGTTGAAAGTTGAAAGTTGAGAGTTGAAAGTTGAAAATTACTATTCAGCGTGATTACGCAGCAAACTTTCAACTAAAAAAAGGCTCTTAACTAAGACGATCGCGCAGCCAACTCTCAACTTTCAACTTTCAACTAAATAAATGTTTTACCACGAAATACTCAAACAGTACTGGGGATATGACTCTTTCCGTGGCATACAGGAGGAGATCATAAAAAGTATCGGTGAAGGACGGGATACATTGGGCCTCATGCCTACGGGTGGCGGGAAATCCATTACTTTTCAAGTTCCGGCCCTTGCCAAAGACGGTCTGTGTATTGTTATAACTCCACTTATCGCCCTGATGAAAGATCAGGTGCAGAACCTCCGGCAACGAGGAATTAAAGCCGTAGCCATTTATTCGGGCATGACCCGGCAGGAGATACTCATTGCACTCGAGAATTGTATTTTCGGTAACTATAAATTCCTCTATATCTCTCCTGAGCGGTTGGATACGGATATCTTCAAGCAGAAACTCCGTGCCATGAAAGTCAACATGATTACTGTCGATGAAAGCCATTGTATCTCTCAATGGGGATATGACTTCCGCCCCGCTTATCTCAAGATTGCCGATATACGCGAATTATTGCCGGGTGTTCCCTTGCTGGCCTTGACAGCCACAGCCACTCCCGATGTAGTGCAAGATATTCAAAGCCGATTGAAATTCAGAGAAAAGAATGTATTCCGCATGAGTTTCGAACGGAAAAACCTTGCCTACATCGTACGAAAGACAGATAACAAAACCGCCGAATTATTGCATATTCTCCGCAGAATGCCGGGTAGCGCCATTATTTATGTCCGTAGTCGCCGGCGTACGAAAGAGACGACCGAACTGTTAACCCATGAAGGCATTACTGCGGACTTCTACCATGCCGGTCTGGATAATGCCGTTAAAGATATCCGTCAGAAACGTTGGCAGGATGGCGAATGCCGGGTCATGGTGGCAACAAATGCCTTCGGGATGGGGATCGATAAACCCGATGTGCGTCTGGTGATTCACCTCGACCTTCCAGATTCTCCCGAAGCTTACTTTCAAGAAGCCGGACGCGCCGGACGTGATGGTGAAAAAGCGTATGCCGTAATCCTGTATTCAAAATCGGACAAAGTAACTCTGCACAAACGCATCCCGGACACCTTTCCCGACAAAGATTACATAAAAAAGGTATACGAACATCTCCAATACTACTATCAGATGGCAATGGGAGATGGATTGGGCTGTACAAAAGAGTTTAATCTGGAGGAGTTTTGCCGGAAATTCAAACATTTCCCCGTACCGGCAGACAGTGCACTGAAAATACTTACCCAAGCCGGATACATAGAATACACCGATGAACAGGACAATGCTTCACGCATTATCTTTACCATCCGCCGTGACGAATTATATAAATTGCGCGAAATGGGAAATGAAACGGAAGCATTGGTGCAAACCATTCTCCGTTCTTATACCGGCCTCTTCACCGATTATGCCTATATCAGCGAAACAGCCCTTAGCTTGCGTACAGGATTGACACGCCAACAAATCTATAACGTTTTAATGTCATTGTCCAAACGCCGCATCATTGATTACATTCCACGCAAAAAGACACCTTATATTATATATACGCGTGAGCGTGTCGAACTCAACCATCTGCACATCTCCCCCGCCGTATACGAAGAACGCAAAGAGCGTTATGAAGCACGTATCCGTGCAATGGTAGATTACGTCACCTCCGAAACCGCTTGCCGCAGCCGCATGCTTCTTCGATATTTCGGTGAAAAGAATGAGAACAATTGCGGACAATGCGATGTATGTCTCAGTGGACATGCAGCCCATGAATTACCCACCGATACTTTCGAAAAGCTGAAAAAAGAACTATTAACCATACTCCAAGAACAAGTTCTCACCCCTGCCGAAGTTGCTGAAAAAACAGAAGCAGACCGGGACCTACTGTCACATGCCATTCAATATCTGCTCGAAGAAGGGGAGATAAAAATAAAAGACGGTATACTGAGCATCGGCTGACGACACACACGAGAATATCCCCTCACACGAAACTCCACGCTATTCGATGCGGTAAATCAAACAAGAATTACTACATTTGCAATCAATAATCTTATAAACACATATACATATGCCGAACTTCTTCAAATCATTCTTTTCGGGTAAATCCGAAGACCCGGAAAACGAGAAACAGAAAACTGCCAAAAAGAACTTTGAGATATTCAAATACGATGGATTGCGCGCTCAACGTATGGGCAGACCGGATTATGCCATAAAATGTTTTACCGAAGCCCTCGCCATAGAAGAGGATTTTGAAACACTAAGTTATCTTAGCCAACTCTACGTGCAACTAACCGAACTGGACAAAGCCCGCGAAATACTGAACCGCATGGTGGAACTGGAGCCTACACTGACCAGCACCTATCTTGCTCTGGCCAATGTATGCTACATGCAGGAAGACTATAAAAGCATGGAGACTGCCGCCCAAAAAGCTATCGAAATAGAAGAAGGTAACGCCATGGCACACTACCTGCTCGGTAAGGCTACACAAGGAATGAATGATGACCTCATGGCTATCGGGCACCTGACTAAAGCAATCGTTTTGAAAGATGATTTCATAGAAGCGCGCCTGTTACGCGCCGAAGCCTTGGTAAAAATGAACCAACTCAAAGAAGCCGCCGAAGACATCGAAGCGGTTCTTGCCCAAAACCCGGACGACGAGGCTGCCATCCTGCTACATGGAAAACTACAGGAAGCCGAAGGAAAGCCCGAAGAAGCAGAGACCGATTATCTGAAAGTCACGGAGGTAAATCCATTCAACGAACAGGCTTACCTCTATCTCGGACAACTCTTTATCACACAGAAGAAACTGACAGAGGCTATCAGTCTTTTCGACGAAGCAATCGAATTAAATCCCAACTTCGGAAAAGCCTATCACGAACGTGGTCGTGCCAAACTGCTGAACGGTGACAAGGACGGTTCCATCGAAGATATGAAAAAAGCTCTCGAAATCAATCCTAAGGAGGGAGAAAACGTAAACGGCCAATTCAATAATCTGGCTCCCAAACAAGAAACTATGCCCGGCATATTCTGATGCCTCGTACCTCCATTCGGAAAGCTACGACAAGTGGCGAGAACATTAAATAAAAAAGAGAGGAAGCTTTGACAAATAGCCATATCACTGCGGCAGCAAGGCAAAAAACAAACATATTCTTAGGAAAATGCAAAAAAAACTCTCTTTTTGCTTGTGTTTAAAAGAAAAGTATTACATTTGTCCCCGAATTAAAACAGAAACAACTGTCAAGTATGAACGCATTTAGCTTTACATATTACTTCTTTTTTTACTTTTACTTTAGCCAGAAAGTAGAGCGGGAGTTTGTATGTGTCAAGTGACAGTGATGCTTAAGAACTGAATAGAGAACTAAAGTAATATACTTAATCCCGCTCCATTGTTTTACTTTTACTTTAGCCAGAAAGTAGAGCGGGAGTTTGTATGTATCAAGTGACAGTGATGCTTAAGGACTGAATGAAGAAAGTAATCATATAAATCCCGCTCCATAATGGATGCGGGATTTTTTTATATCATACACTGAAAGAAATGAAGAAGATAGCAATTCAAGGAACGCTCGGCTCTTATCATGATATCGCCGCACACAAGTATTTCGAAGGGGAAGAAATAGAATTAATCTGTTGCGCCACTTTCGAGGATGTGTTTCAAGCGATTCACAAAGACAGCCTGGTCATCGGTATGCTGGCCATCGAGAATACCATCGCGGGGAGCCTGCTGCATAACAACGAACTGCTGCGTCAAAGCGGTACGCAGATTATGGGAGAATATAAACTACGCATATCACACAGTTTTGTCTGCCTGCCCGAAGAGGACTGGGACGATATCACAGAAGTCAACTCCCACCCCATCGCATTAATGCAATGCCGCGAATTCCTGCAACAGCATCCCGACATCAAAGTGGTGGAAGGCGAAGACACCGCCCTAAGTGCCGAAATGATAAAAACCGGAGACCTGAAAGGACACGCCGCTATCTGTTCTAAAGTAGCCGCCGAACGCTATGGCATGAAAATTCTACAAGAAGGCATCGAGACCAATAAACACAACTTCACCCGTTTCCTCGTGGTAGCCGATCCCTGGCAAGTGGACGAACTTCGCCGTTGTCAGTCATCAGATATAAACAAAGCGAGTATGGTATTCACCTTACCCCACACGGAAGGCAGCCTGTCTCAAGTGCTCTCCATCCTGTCTTTCTACAACATCAATCTGACCAAGATACAGTCACTTCCCATCATCGGCCGGGAATGGGAATATCAATTTTATGTAGACGTGTCATTCAACGACTATTTGAGATATAAACAGGCAATTACCGCAATTACTCCATTAACGAAAGAACTTAAAATATTAGGCGAATATGCAGAAGGAAAATCAAACATATAATGTAGCTCCTGCCGACCGGCTGGCTGGCGTAAGCGAATACTATTTCTCGAAAAAACTGAAAGAAGTAGCGCAAATGAATGCGGAAGGTAAAGACGTTATCAGTTTGGGTATCGGCAGTCCCGACATGCCACCGTCCGAAGAAACCGTGCAGACATTGTGCAACGAAGCACAAAATCCAGACGGACACGGCTATCAACCTTATGTCGGCATCCCGGAATTACGTAAAAGTTTTGCCGCCTGGTATCAGAAATGGTACAATGTGGAACTGAATCCGGCAACAGAGATACAGCCGTTGATAGGTTCGAAAGAAGGAATCCTGCATGTAACACTGGCTTTCGTCAATCCGGGAGAGCAGGTACTGGTTCCCAATCCGGGATATCCTACCTATACTTCATTGAGCAAAATATTAGGGGCAGAGATCGTGAACTACAATCTGAAAGAAGACGCAGGATGGATGCCCGATTTCGATGAACTGGAAAAAACGGATATGAGCCGGGTGAAACTGATGTGGACCAACTATCCGAATATGCCCACGGGAGCAAACGCTACCATAGAAATGTATGAACGCCTGGTGGACTTTGCCCGTCGCAAAAACATTATCATCGTGAACGATAACCCTTACAGCTTCATTTTGAACAACCATCCGTTGAGCATTCTCAGCGTACCGGGAGCGAAAGAGTGCTGCATTGAATTCAACTCCATGAGTAAAAGCCACAATATGCCGGGATGGCGCATCGGTATGCTGGCATCCAATGCACAATTCGTACAATGGATACTGAAAGTGAAAAGCAACATCGACAGTGGTATGTTCCGTGCCATGCAACTGGCAGCCGCCAAAGCTTTGGAAGCGGATGCCGAATGGTACGAAAGTAACAATCGTAACTACCGCAACCGCCGTCATCTGGCCGGAGAGATCATGAAAACGTTAGGATGTAGTTATGATGAAAACCAAGTAGGCATGTTCCTGTGGGGAAAAATCCCCGATACATACACCCATGTCGAAGAACTGACCGAGAGGATTCTACATGAAGCACGCGTCTTTATCACTCCGGGATTCATTTTCGGAAGCAATGGTGCAAGATACATCCGTATCTCCCTTTGTTGCAAAGACGCCAAACTTGCAGAAGCATTGGAAAGAATAAGAAAAGCAGTTTAATGCCGACGCATCCGTTCAGAGAATGAGAATAACAAAAACAAATAACAAATAAACAAAAGCTCCAGTCAATCACCACATCGGCGCATTGACCTATAAGCAAATTATTAAATTATGGAACTCGAATCAATTTTATTGCCGGGCGTTGAAGCCAAAAGACCGATCGTTATCGCCGGTCCATGCAGTGCAGAAACAGAAGAACAAGTAATGACTACCGCCAAAGAGCTGGCCTCTAAAGGAATGAAAATATTCCGTGCCGGAATTTGGAAACCACGTACCAAACCGGGCGGTTTCGAAGGCATCGGTGTAGAAGGACTGAGCTGGCTGAAAGAGGTGAAAAAAGAAACCGGTATGTATGTTTCTACCGAAGTAGCTACTGCAAAACATGTATACGAATGTCTGAAAGCCGGTATCGACATCCTATGGGTAGGTGCACGCACCACCGCCAACCCCTTTGCCGTACAGGAAATTGCCGATGCGCTGAAAGGAGTAGATATCCCCGTGTTGGTAAAGAACCCGGTAAATCCCGACCTCGAACTATGGATCGGTGCACTGGAACGTATCAACAACGCAGGTTTGAAACGCTTGGGAGCCATTCATCGCGGTTTCAGCAGCTACGATAAAAAGCTATACCGTAATCTTCCGCAATGGCACATCCCCATCGAGTTGCGCCGTCGTCTACCGGAACTGCCTATCTTCTGCGACCCGAGCCACATCGGTGGAAAACGCGAACTGGTAGCACCGCTTTGCCAACAGGCGATGGACCTCAACTTCGATGGTCTGATCGTAGAAAGCCATTGTAATCCGGATTGCGCATGGAGCGACGCTGCCCAGCAAGTCACTCCGGATGTATTGGACTACATCCTGAACCTGCTCGTCATCCGTAAGGAAACACAAACTACTGAAAACCTGAGCCAGCTACGCAAGCAGATTGATGAATGTGATGATAACATCATCCAAGAACTGGCAAAACGTATGCGCGTGGCACGCGAAATAGGCACATACAAAAAAGAGCATGGCATCACCGTACTCCAAAGAGGACGTTATAACGAAATTCTGGAAAAACGCGGTGCACAAGGCGAGCAATGCGGAATGGGAGCCGAATTCATGAAAACCATCTTCGAAGCGATACACGAAGAATCGGTTCGTCAGCAAATGGAGATTATTAATAAATAGACAGTTCATTACGGGAAAAGGAACCCGTCACAGTTAGAAAAAGATAAAAACCATAATGGGTATGTAGCGTTTCACATTCGTGCGACGCTCTTCTCTCATTTGTGAGACGAGTATCTCTCAACTGTGAGAAAACCGTTTCACAGCTGTGAAACGATAATTGTTCCTACATCTTTGGCTCCGCTTCTTTTACTGTCAAGAGAAAGCAAAGCCTTTTTAAACCAATCATATCGTATGCGAATCTTAATTCTCGGAGCCGGAAAAATGGGCTCTTTTTTTACTGACATACTGAGTTTTCAGCACGAGACGGCCGTGTTCGACGTCAACCCGCATCAGTTGCGTTTTGTCTACAACACGTATCGTTTCACAACTCTGGAAGAAATCAAAGAGTTTGAACCGGAATTAGTCATCAATGCAGCTACAGTGAAATATACGCTGGACGCTTTCCGCAAAGTTCTGCCTGTATTGCCTAAAGACTGTATCCTAAGCGACATTGCTTCCGTAAAAACCGGACTGAAGAAATTTTATGAAGAGAGCGGCTTCCGTTATGTCTCCACCCATCCGATGTTCGGTCCCACTTTTGCCAGTCTCAGCAACTTGAGCAGTGAGAGTGCCATTATCATTAGCGAAAGTGATCATTTGGGGAAAGTATTCTTCAAGGATTTGTACAACAGTCTCCGGTTGAACATATTCGAATATACTTTCGACGAACATGATGAAACAGTAGCTTATTCACTCTCCATCCCTTTCGTTTCCACCTTTGTATTTGCTGCCGTCATGAAGCATCAAGAAGCTCCGGGAACGACTTTCAAGAAGCATATGGCCATTGCTAAAGGACTTCTGAGCGAAGACGATTATCTCTTGCAGGAAATTCTTTTCAACCCTCGTACCCCGGCACAAGTAGCCAATATCCGGACGGAATTGAAGAATCTTCTGGAGATTATAGAGAATAAGGATGCCGAAGGAATGAAGAAATATCTGACGAAGATACGGGAAAAGATTAAATAATATATCTAATTTTAAACGACCAACTCTGGTGTCATTTATATTGGATACCAGAGTTTTTTATGTAAAAAAAGAACATAGTATCAAAAATATTCATACATTTGTACTACACCTTATATTTTACAAGCGTATGAAACATATTACTTCTCTAACGATTTACTGTTGTCTATTATTGGCTACCTGTATGCAAGGGCATTCTCAAGAAAAAATGGTCACGACTAATTACAATGAAAATCTCCCAACGGAAACCCTTCCAGCTCCTATTATTGAGGTAGCTACAAGCACAGATGGAGGAAGATATATGCGTATCACAATGTTTTGCGAAACAGCAGATGCAGAAATCCACTACACATTAGACGGTACTATTCCTACCAAACAATCCCCCCTTTACACAGAGGAGATTACCGGTAATAGCCACAGCGTAACCATAAAAGCCATTACAACAAAGGATGGCTATCTTGATTCACCAATAGCAGAATATATGTATGGAGGTTCTGGCATTATAAATGAGCAAACAGATAAAAAGATTATCTTACGCATCTATCTACCGCTATCCGGTACCCCCCTATTCTCACCAACCGAAGGAATGAATATTGTTATCACAACCTATGAAGACGGACAATTGGAGACTCACAAAATGATATGGAAACCATAAGTTATTTTTAAGCTAAGGAACCCCCTCCTTATCTGGTATGAATATTAATTAACTTGATTATCCCGGAAATATCTTGTACCTTTGTGTTCGCAAAAAACAAAGGAGAATCCATGATAGATCAAGCAACCATAGACCGTATACTCGATGCTGCACAAATTGTAGACGTAGTATCCGAATTCGTCACACTACGCAAACGCGGGGTGAACTATGTGGGCTTGTGCCCGTTCCATAATGAAAAAACCCCTTCTTTCAGCGTTTCCCCCTCGAAAGGGCTATGTAAATGCTTTAGCTGCGGGAAAGGAGGAAATGCCGTACACTTCGTTATGGAACACGAGCAGATGTCGTACTACGAAGCACTAAAATATCTGGCTAAAAAGTATAACATCGAAATCAAGGAACGGGAGTTGACCAATGAAGAGAAACAAGCGCAAAGTACGCGTGAAAGTATGTTCATTGTCAACAACTTTGCCCGTGACTACTTTCAAAATATACTAAAGAATCACGTAGACGGTAGAAGTATCGGTATGGCTTATTTCCGTCAACGGGGTTTCCGGGACGATATTATTGAAAAATTCCAATTGGGTTTCAGTACGGAAAGCCACGATGCACTGGCACAAGAGGCTATCCGTAAAGGATTCAAAAAGGAATATCTCGTTAAAACCGGGCTTTGTTACGAAACAGACGACGGCCGTCTGCGCGACCGCTTTTGGGGACGTGTCATGTTTCCTGTACATACACTTTCGGGTAAAGTTGTAGCATTCGGTGGACGTGTGCTCAGCACGGAAAACAAAAAACTGGCCAAATACGTAAACTCTCCCGAATCGGAAATTTACCATAAAAGCAACGAACTATACGGAATTTACTTTGCCAAACAAGCAATTGTAAAGCAAGACCGATGTTTCCTTGTAGAAGGTTATACAGACGTTATCTCCATGCATCAATCAGGTGTGGAAAATGTGGTCGCTTCGTCCGGAACTTCTCTGACTCCCGGCCAGATACGCCTTATCCACCGTTTTACCAATAACATTACTGTACTCTACGACGGTGACATGGCCGGCATCAAAGCCTCCATCCGTGGTATTGACATGCTGCTGGAAGAAGGAATGAACATTAAAGTCTGCCTTCTGCCCGACGGCGACGACCCGGATTCTTTTGCCCGTAAACACAATGCCACCGAGTTTCAACAGTTCATCAAAGAACATGAAACGGACTTTATCCGCTTTAAAACCAATCTATTGCTGGAAGACGCCGGTAAAGATCCCATCAAACGGGCAGAACTGATAAACAACATCGTGCAAAGCATCTCGGTAATCCCGGAAGCCATTGTACGCGACGTATATATCAAAGAGTGCGGACAACTATTGCGCGTGGAAGACAAACTACTCGTTTCGGAAGTTGCCAAACGAAGGGAAATACAGGCGGAAAAAGAAAACAAGCCAATCCTTAATAACCCTAACAATGCGCCTTCCGGAATGCCGGCTGATGTATCGGGCGGAGATTTCCCGCCGCCGTTTCTCCCGGATGATGTGGAAGATCCTTACCGGTCCTATATCCCGCAGGAAGGAAAAGAGGGGCAAGAATTTTATCGATATGAACGTTTGGTTATCCAGGCAATAATACGTTATGGAGAGAAGATCATGTGTAACATGGAAGATGAAGAAGGAAAAGAAATTCCGGTTAGCGTCATCGAATATGTAGTCAATGACTTGAAAGAAGACGATCTTGCCTTCCATAATCCGATGCACCGCCGTATTCTTACCGAAGCAATGACCCATGTCCATGATTCGGGCTTCATTGCCGAACGTTACTTCATAGCTCATTCCGATCCGGAACTCAGTTCCATTGCCACGGAATTGGCCAGTGACCGGTATCAACTGAGCAAGTTCCACTCAAAAACACAGAAAATAACCACAGACGAGGAACGTCTTTTCGAATTAGTTCCCCTACTGATGATCAACTTTAAGAATGCCATTGTAGCCGCAGAGTTAAAACATATCATGTATGCCCTGCAAGATCCTGTCAATGAAGCCGACGATGAGAAATGCGCCGCCCTTATGCAACGCTATAAAGAGATGAAACAAATAGAAAGCTTAATGGCCAAAAGACTGGGAGACAGGGTGGTGCTTCGTTAGTGATAAGCGCCAATCACTTATCACTACTCGCTAAACTCACCGATTGATCAGATTCATAAATTCCTCCCGGGTTTTAGCTTGATTGAAAGCTCCGGTAAAATCAGAAGTGGTAGTTATCGAGTTCTGCTTTTCCACCCCACGCATCTGCATGCACATATGCTTTGCCTCTACCACTACCATTACTCCTAACGGGTTGAGAGTTTCTTGAATACACTCCTTGATTTGCAGTGTCATGCGTTCTTGTACTTGCAGGCGATGAGAAAAAATATCGACTACGCGGGCGATCTTGCTCAAACCTGTGATATAGCCGTTAGGGATATATGCTACATGCGCCTTCCCGTAGAAGGGCAACATGTGATGCTCACAAAGAGAGAAGAAATCAATATCTTTCACAATCACCATCTGGCTATATTCCTCCTTAAACTTAGCCGAACGCAATACTTCATGAGGATCCATGTGATAGCCTTTAGTCAGACTCAACATTGCTTTGGCTACACGTTCCGGAGTTTTCAGCAGACCTTCTCTTTCAGCATCTTCGCCCAACAAAGTAATAATACTACGATAATGACTTTTCAAATCCTCCAATGCCGGAGAGACGATTTCTTCTTTTTCTAACATACGAAATTATAAGGGGATATTTATTTGATCTTTTACAATAGAAACTTCCTTGAATACACCGGTCGCTCTTAACTTCCGCATCATAGCATCCGCTTCTTCGATACTACGGAAATCTCCCACACGACAAAGCCAACGGGGAGAAGTAAAAAAGGCATATGTTTTCAAATCCGGAAAATATTCTTTCACTTTTGAAGCCATATTAGTCGCTTCATTACGGGCTGTACGCGAATTATTACCGGCATACACCTGTACACGATAACCGGGAGACTTCAAAATCGTCTGTTCTCCGGTAGCAACATATTCCGTCCCCAACAACGCTTCTATCCGTGGATCCTGATGAATGGTTACCTTACCCTGCCCGGGCACATATCGCTCTAAACTCTTTACTATATTCTGAGCCCGAACTATACCTGTAAAAGCAAATAACAACAAAAGTAAACTGAGTTTTCTCATAAAAGTAGTTTTGGGCGGTTCGTAAACTGCAACACAGTTATAAACCACAAATGATAAAGACTACAATAATTATAAACTACGAGTTACAAGCCATGAAACATCCCTACATCGGAGTATCCCCGCAGCCTGTAACTCATAGTCTGCTAATTATTTAAAAGCATCGATGATACCTTTGAAGTCAGCAACCTTCAAAGCAGCGCCACCGATCAAACCACCGTCAACATCCGGGTTTGAGAACAATTCTTTAGCATTGGAAGGCTTGCAGCTACCACCATAAAGAATAGAAGTGTTATCAGCAATTTCTTTGCCATATTTCTCAGCAACCACCGAACGGATGAAAGCGTGAATTTCCTGTGCTTGAGCAGGAGTAGCAGTCTTACCTGTACCAATAGCCCAAACCGGTTCGTAAGCCAGAATAATCTTTGCGAAATCTTCGGCAGACAATTCGAATACAGAAGCTAATTGAGCGGCAACCACTTCGTTTTGCTTGTTTGCTTCACGTTCTTCCAACACTTCACCGATACAGAAAATCGGAGTCAGACCATTAGCCAAGGCCAATTTAACTTTCTCTTTCAAGATTTCAACAGTTTCACCATAATAAGCACGACGCTCAGAGTGACCTAAGATTACATATTTTGCACCTGTAGAAGCAACCATAGCGGCTGAAACTTCACCTGTATAAGCACCTTCCACTTTATCTGCACAGTTTTCTGCACCTACACCGATAACCGCAGCATCAACGATAGGAGTAACAGAAGCCAGATGAATAAACGGAGTACAAATTACTACATCACAATTAGGCTTATCAGCAGCCAATGCTTCATTCAATTCTTTTGCAAGAGCAATACCCTCCTGAAGGGTTTTGTTCATTTTCCAATTTCCTGCTACAATGTTCTTTCTCATTTTGTTTTTATTATTAAAAGGGTTAATATATTTACGATTTAACGATTTAAATTACACGATATACTTATTAGGCTACACGATTGATGAATTACCACTTAAACTACCTTATTTCCGATTTGCATTATAGTGATTTAGAGTTTCATACGCTATGAAGATTTATCGCTATCGCTTTTCGTCTCACTGCCATCACTACCTTCATCGCTTGGCGTCTCTTCCTGTGTAGAAAGCTTCACAGCTTTTAGCAGTTCAGCATTTCGCCTCCGAAGAGCTTCACTTTTCTTTTCCCGCCGTTTCACTACCAGAATATCCATACCCAATACGAACAACAAAGGAATAGCAAACCATAAAAAGACATAACCAATGGTATAACTATCAGTCACTTTCTTCAGTTTTCCCAGCTCAAGAGTCTCGAGTTTACCGGTCAAGGCATATTCATCCGGCAAATCCGCATCATTCCATTTATTTAGAATCACACCGTTCCTTATCAACATCAATCCCGGATTGGAACGTATCATAGTCTTCAGCGTAATGTCGTCTACAAGGCAGAACGGATACTCAGCCCCGGTCTTGTCACGCCAAAGTTCTATCTCTTCGCTCGGAGAAGAGGTCAGACAATAAAAACCATAACCGTTTTCCACCGAATAGTCATATATTTCATTTATGAGATCGATATTGCTATCATCCGCTTCCTCTATCCGATGTGCCACCAACAGAAAAGTATAATTTATATCTGTCAGAACCTTATCCGTTATATCCTCACCGGTACTCTGTTCCACCAGTGAAAAGTCATGGATGGGCGGTTCGTACCCTTTCTCTTTCAAAACAGTACGTGTATCCACAAATGTCCAGGTACTATCCGGATAATTCTCGAGTGTAAACTCTTTTTTCTCACCATCCTTCTCCATAAGAAAAGTCGTTTCATACACATTCGGCTTTGCCCCGTCCGGTATTTCCATCCCCTGAAGAATATTCTTACCTATCTTATAAGGACGAAAATCCAAAACAGGTAAATGAGCCAGGCAATAAAACGAAAGTGCAAACACAAACAATATGGTATATAACGAAACTAACCATTCCGTCTTAGCCGAGATGAAACGTATAATCTCCTTTTTCCACCGAAAAGTAGAATAGGCTGCAATAAACAACACAATATTCTTCCCAAAAGTTTCCCAATTCGTCAGCACCCATGCATCACCAAAACAACCACAGTCGGAAACCGGGTTCTTCAATGCCAGATAAAGGGTAAGCGGAGTCATGAATATCATCAGTAGGAAAGCCAACAGAGTAGTCGTCTTTTTTCGAATCCCGAAAAACAAACAGACCCCGATGGAGAACTCTATGGCTGATAAGATAACCGCTGCCAACAAAGGAAAAAAAGAGGGAAACCAAGACAGCATACCGAAAGCTTCCAGATAATCTTGTATTTTATACTGGAACCCTAAAGGATCAACCGCCTTCACAAATCCGGAGAATATAAATGCCACTGCCAACAAAAAGCGGCAGGCATTGACCCACGTCTTTTGAATAATATGTAAATTCCTAACCTTCAAATTCAATCTTAATCAAACCAAAAACGGAATAATTAATCATATCCATATAATTTGCATCGATGCCTTCCGAAACCAATGTATGTCCTGCCAAACTCTCAATCTGTTTAGTACGGTAAATCTTCATCAGAATCAGGTCGGTATAAGAACTGACACGCATGCAACGCCATGCCTCGTCGTAATCATGATTTTTGGCAAGCATCAGTTCCAACGCTTCTTTAGCATATTTATCATAAAAGGCCATTGCTTCTTCATTACTGATATCGGCAACATCGGCATAACCGAGTTCCAACTGTATAAGTCCGACAATACCATAATTGACAATTGCAATAAATTCCGAACGAATTCCTTCGTCTATCAGTGTCACACCTTTGGTTTCGATA
Organism: Bacteroides sp. CAG:189; assembly: GCF_000432295.1. Taxonomy (NCBI): domain Bacteria; kingdom Pseudomonadati; phylum Bacteroidota; class Bacteroidia; order Bacteroidales; family Bacteroidaceae; genus Bacteroides; species Bacteroides sp. CAG:189. The sequence continues at coordinate 9,118 of NZ_HF991091.1, read as the reverse complement.
CTGCGAATACGGTTGGCTTTAATAAAAATCTGATCAGTCACGGAAGCCGGACGCAGAATACGCCATGCAGGACCGTAATCATGCAGTTTCTTGGAAAATAAGTCACGGCATAAAGCGATGACATGCTCAAATTGTTGCTTGGTATCTTTCATATCCTTACAAATAGAGCACAAAGGTAACAATAATTGAAGAAAAAAGAAAAAAATAGCCAGGCAATGTATAACTACCTGGCTACTTGTGATCTAAATAGGGTCTATTTCGTTAAGAACAGCGTAAAACCTGTCCGGGACGAAGAATGGTCTTTGTTGTAATACGGTTCAGCTTACAAAGCGTACTGATAGAAACTCCACGCAACTTAGCAATGCGCGAAAGCGTATCTCCGCTCTTTACTTTATGATACCGGATCGTTCCGTCACTTGCCAACTGAGTGTCATGCGAACCGGCAGCACGCTGATAACCTTTTGTCTTTTTAAATGTATAAGTATCTGCCACAATATCCTGCTTAGGAAAATCGAACATAAGAGCCGGATTGATAGCAATTCCCAAAAAGCGGGTTTCAAAGTGAAGATGTGAACCGGTAGAACGTCCTGTATTACCGCCCAAACCAATAACCTCACCAGCTTTTACCAATTGATTTTCTTCTACCAGTTGTTTTGACAAGTGCCCGTATATGGTTTCCAATCCATTATCGTGGCGAATGACTACATACTTACCATACCCGCGACGTTCATATCTCACAATACGTACTTTTCCATCGAATGCGGCGACAATCGTATCACCGATATTTACTTTCAGATCTAGCCCATTATGCATTCTTCTCCAACGGGGACCGAAAGGCGAAGTGATGCGTGTGCTCGGAGTCGGCATATGAAAGCCTGTCAAATCAATTGTATATGATTCCGGAATGATGACTTCCTTACCATATGCATGCACATACTGATTATTCCAGTTAGGATAAAGGCTTAATGCAGGATATTCGGATTGCTCCGCACGGATCTGCCGTTGCAATGCGAGAGAGTCTACTGATTTTAATTTCTTATCGATCGGTGCCTGTCGGGCGATCAAATCCTGAGAAAAAGAATTCAGGCTGATCATAGCCGCTGCGGCAATCATTACGGTTTTAATACAATTGAAATTCATTCGCTTCGTCAAATTCAATTAATATTCGTCATTTGCATACAGGTAGTCAAATACAGCCTGCTTATAGTCGAATATTTCTTCCGGTTTAAAAAATCTGTTTAATTCGGCCGCCGCGGTCTCCGGTGAATCAGAAGCATGAACAATGTTTTCTTGAAAACTCATACTGTAATCTCCCCGAATGGTTCCCGGTGCTGCCAGACGTCCGTTAGTAGGGCCTGCCAACGTACGGACTGCTTGAATTGCATCTACACCCTCAAAACAACAAACGACAACAGGAGCTGTCATCATAGAATCCTTTACACGTTGAAAGAACGGCTTTGTACTGAGATGGGCGTAATGTTCGCTCAACACTTCATCTGTCAACTGCATCATCTTCATCCCGGCTAAGCGTAAACCTTTACGTTCGAAACGGTGAAGAATCTCACCTATCAACGCCCGTTGTACGGTGCAAGGCTTCAAGATAACCAGTGTTTTTTCAATCATAATATGACTGTTATCAAAGTGTTAAACGATACATTTATTATAAAATTCCTCCAAAGATAGTATTTTCCTTCGAAAGGCCGGGTAGTCTCTTAACTTTTTTTTGTATCCTCCGAAAGGAAAAACGAGAAAAACAGGCTTTAAAGTACTATAAATAGGAGGTCTATGAAGAATATATGTTTTGCAACATATTCTGCAAATAAGCTGCATGTTTAACCGTTTTTCAACTTATCGAAGCCCAGTTAACGTTCGTCTTGCGAAGTGCCCTAAGCTGTTGCCATAATATATCATTTTCAGGATGGCATGCTTCCGGATCAGCGTCCACAATGTCTTGAGCAATATTACGAACATATTGCAGCAATTGTCCATCCCGTGCTATATCGGCTATTTTCAAATCAAAAGCAATGCCACTCTGCTGAGTGCCTTCCAAATCTCCGGGGCCACGCAATTTCAAATCGGCTTCCGCTATCTCAAAACCATCATTGGTACGCACCATTATTTCAAGGCGCTTCCGTGTTTCCTCCGTCAACTTATAATTAGTCACCAAAATGCAGTAAGACTGTTCCGCCCCACGGCCGACACGTCCCCGAAGCTGATGTAACTGCGACAATCCGAACCGTTCGGCATTTTCTATAATCATCACAGAGGCATTCGGTACGTTTACTCCTACCTCGATCACCGTAGTAGCCACCATTATCTGTGCCTCTCCCGAGACAAAAAGCTGCATTTGCCCGTCTTTTTCAGCCGGTTTCATCTTTCCATGCACTTTACAGACTTTGCAATCCGGAAACTCTTCACATATTTGCAAATACCCTTCTTCAAGGTTTTTCAAATCAATCTTTTCACTTTCTTTTATAAGCGGATAGACAATGTAAACCTGGCGTCCTTCAGCTATCTGCTTATGTACGGAACGATAAAGACTTTCGCGACGATTATCAAATTGATGAATAGTAGTAATCGGCTTCCGTCCCGGAGGTAACTCATCAATGACAGAAACATCCAAATCACCATAAAGAGTCATAGCCAAAGTCCTCGGTATAGGAGTAGCCGTCATCACAAGCACATGGGGAGGCTGGATATTCTTACTCCATAGGCGGGCACGTTGTGCCACCCCAAAACGATGCTGTTCGTCGATAACGACAAAACCGAGGGAAGAAAAATTGACAGTATCCTCTATGACAGCATGAGTACCGATCAGGATACGTACATCCCCTGTGAGCAAACCGGAAAGGATGGCTTCACGTTTCTTCCTTTTCACCGAACCGGTAAGCAATTCCACACGGATATCCATACCGAAAAGAAGCTCCTTTATCGTTTCGTAATGCTGGTTGGCAAGAATTTCCGTAGGGGCCATCATACAAGCCTGATAACCATTATCAAGTGCCATCAACATACTCATTAATGCTACCAAGGTCTTACCGCTACCTACATCTCCCTGCAACAAACGGTTCATCTGGCGTCCCGAACCTACATCCTGCCGAATCTCCTTCAACACTCGTTTTTGGGCTCCTGTCAATTCAAAAGGTAAGTTGCGGGAATAAAAGGTATTGAATACCTTGCCTACCGTCTCAAAAACAAAGCCCCGATATCTCCGTTGCCGATCTTTAGAATATCGCAGGATGTTAAGTTGCACGTAAAAAAGTTCTTCAAACTTCAAACGATACTGTGCTTTTCTTAAGAACTCCGGATTGACAGGGAAATGAATATTTTGCAAAGCATCCGTAAGTGGCATCAGGTGATGATCGGCCAATATCTTTGAGGATAAAGTTTCAGGAAGCGGTTCTTGTATCTGTTGAAGCACCGTCGCCATCATTTTGGCTATTGCATGAGAGTTGAGAAAGCTCCGCTTCATCTTCTCCGTCGTATTGTAATAAGGCTGCAAACCGGTAGCCGTCAACTTAAGCTCTGCCGTCTTATCTATATCGGGATGCGCCACATTAATTCGTCCGCCAAAAACCGTCGGTTTACCGAAAACGATATATTCTTCGTGAACTTTATATTTACCGAAAATGAATTTGATTCCTTGAAACCACACCAAATCCACCACACCGGTACCATCCGAAAAATGAGCGACTAATCGTCTTTGACGTCCTTCACCAAAAGTCTCAAAACCCAAGATCTGCCCTTTAAGTTGTATATAAGGCATGTTCCCGTCTATTTCATGAATATAATAGATACGGCTGCGATCTACATATTTATAAGGGAAATAGTAAATAAGATCATGTACGGAATATATCTCCAACTCTTTGTTGAGTACACCCGCTTTCTGTGGCCCTACGCCGGATATATATTTTATGTCACGTGTAGTTAAATCAAACATTCACCAGAACACTACTTATTTTCAAATCAAAAGGAGTGGTAATCTTGATATTCTCACGATTGCCTTCTGCCAGATAAACAGACTCTCCCATCGCTTCCACCACAGAAGCATCATCCGTAAAAAACGAAGTATATTCCTGTGCATAAGCTCGTCTCAATAGCTCCACATCAAAAACTTGCGGAGTTTGAACCAACTTGTAATCACTGCGAGATACAGTCTCGCTCCCCGTATCCGTAAGATGACGAATCGTTTCCACCACGTCAACGACAGGAATTACCGCTTTTTTTGTTTCAGCCAATTGATAACAACGCTCGATGACCTGTCGTGAAACGAACGGGCGTACTCCATCGTGCACGCCTACCAGTCCCGGCTCAACATATGCCAAACCGTTCTTTACCGAATGGAAGCGAGTCTCACCGCCATCGGCGAGCACATGTCCAATCGAGAAATGATACTTCTGACAAAGTTCTCTCCAATAGGTCTGCTGTTCTTGCGGCAACACAAGGACGATTTTCATTTCTTCATCGAAACGATAAAACGCTTCGATGGTATGCATCAACACAGGTTTCCCACCAATAGGAAGGAATTGTTTAGGAAGATCGCTTCCCATACGCAAACCCTTGCCACCGGCTACGATCAAGGCGGTACGAGTCATTCTATCAGCGTCTTACGCACATTGCTTCTACCAACTCATCCACTTTCTCTTTGCCTACAAGTTTTTCTACGATTGCCAATACGAAATCCATAGCAGCACCCGGTCCCATACCTGTGATAATATTCCCATCTACTACAGCCGGCTCATCAAGGCATTCGGCACCTTCCAGATATTGTTCAAAGCTCGGATAGCAAGTCGCCTTACGGCCTTTAAGAAGTCCTAATTTTCCAAGCACCATCGGTGCCGCACAAATAGCAGCTATCGGTTTATTCTTTTCTGCAAAATCCAGAATTAGTTTACGCAAGCCTTCATGCTTATCAAGAGTCGACGCGCCGGGCATACCACCAGGCAAGAGCAACAATTCAGCATCAAAGAAGTCGCAATTTACAAAGTTCACATCACAAAGTACAGAAACATCATGTGCACCAACGACAATCTCATCCGGTGTCACAGATACAATCTCTACATTCAATCCGGCACGTCTCAGCGTGTCAATGGCAGTAAAGGCTTCAATTTCCTCAAAACCGTCTGCAAAAAAGGCATATACAGTTCCCATAATGTTAATGATGTGTCAATACGCCAATGATAAAAAACACCGGCCAATCGGCACGTTAATTAGTTTATATCTAATAAATCAAATTTATTCTCTTTCATTGATACACCGGCAATCCACTCATTGTATCAAGATTTTTATCGCAAATTAAAATAATAGGTGATTGTTCCTGTCTGATTGTTTACGCCTTCGACTGCATTAAAACGAGCTTTCTTGGCCGCATCTAACGCTGCTTTACGCAAAGCGGCATTAACCGTATTTGTCTGCCGGTTAATGCTTGTAGCAATCACTTGTCCGGCAGGATTCACAGTAATAGAAACGACTACACGTCCCTCTTCCTGGACATTATATACAGGGCGAGGTAACCCTCCTTCTCCTATAGAACGTCCATTAAGGTCAAATGTTCCATAACCGCCTGTTCCTGTTTTAGAACCCGTTGAAGAATTTCCGTCTTTACTACCTTCCACACCCGTTCCGCTATCAGAAGTTCCCTTGCTTCCTTCCATCTGTGCACCCTTACCGAAAGCTCCTGACACCCGTTTGGCAGCGACTTCCGCAGCAGCTTTCCGTTCTCTTTCAGCTTTCTCTTCTGCAAGTTTCTTCGCTTCCGCCGCTTTTTCCGCAGCTGTTTTCTCAGGCTTTTTCACCTCCTTAGGTTTTTCTTTCTTCGGCTCCGTTTTAGGTTTTATAGCAACAGTCTCTTCATCCGTCTGTGTTATCATTTCCTGCTCTGTTGTTTCCTGTGGCTCTACTTCCGGAACTTCCTCCGGGGGCAGTACATCCACATCCACCATTGTGGCAGGATCATAATTTCCTTGTGCGACATCCACATCCCCCATCATGACAGGCACCCCTCCCTCATCCTGATTATTGGGAACAGTAAAACTCACCAAAATCAAAAGAGCAATAATCGCCACATGCACCAACAGCGCACCCAGCACTCCTACGTATTCACCCTTTCTCTTTCCGCTCATTACTTACCTGTTTCGGGCGGCCGTGTAGCCAGCACCATTTTAAAATGATTCTCATTCGCAATATTCAACACTTTTACTATTTCACGGTAAGGTACCGTCTCATCTGCATAAAGTGCTACATACATTTCCGGTTCTCTTTCTGCACAACTCTGCAAAAAAGGAGTCAATTCGTCCAACGTCAGAGCATGCTCTTTCTCATTTCCGAAAGCTGCATAAAAGTTCAAATCCTTATCAATGATCACCCTTGTCAGAGGTTTTGCAGAAGTCTGCTGTTTTCCTTGAGGCAACAGTACTTTAATAGCATTGGGTGATACCACAGTGGAAGTAATCATAAAAAAGATCAACAACAAAAATATCACATCCGTCATGGAGGCCATACTAAAGTTGGGCGATATTTTAGCTCTTCGTTTTAATGCCATATTAATTTATTCAATAGGTGTTTAATACCTTATTTCTGCGCAGGTTCATTAAGTAAATCCATGAATGCCATCGTTTTCGTTTCCATCTTATTCACCACACGATCCACCAACATTACAAGATAGTTATAAGCAAACATAGCAATGATCCCCACTATCAAACCTCCTACAGTAGTAATCATAGCCTCGTAGATACCTCCGGAAAGAAGGGTAATATCAATATTACCGCTACCTGCATTGGCCATTTCATAAAAAGCACGCACCATACCGGTAACTGTACCTAAGAAACCGAGCATCGGAGCACCGCCGGCAATCGTAGCCATCACAGGCAAACCTTTTTCCAATTTTGCCACTTCGATATTCCCGACATTTTCAATAGCAGCCTGCACATCATTCACCGGACGGCCGAGCCGGCTAATCCCTTTCTCGATCATACGTGCCGAAGGAGTGTCTACCGTACGGCAATAATTAATGGCCGATTTGATCTCCCCACTATGAATATAATCCTTGATTTTATCCATAAACATCGGATCTTCCTTATTGGCTTTCCGAATAGCATACATACGCTCGAATAAAATATAGAAACATCCCACAGATAATACTGCAAGCACTATCATGATCCAGCCGCCTTTCACAGCCATATCAAGCATATTCATTTCTGCCGGTGCATTTACAGTGGTAAGCACCGGATTGGCTGTTGCCAGTGAATCAGCCATATTTGCAGCCCCTTGGGCCAATAACAACAGTGTATTCATTAACGGAGACAATTTTTATATTCTTGAATAGTACGCTCAAGTCCCAAATAAAGTGCATCGCTAATCAAAGCATGTCCAATAGACACTTCATCCAGCCAAGGTATGTTTTTATAAAAGAAGTTTAGATTCAACAGACTCAAATCATGACCGGCATTCAATCCCAGTCCCAATTTGCGTGCCACCCTCGCAGCTTCTACAAAAGGAGCTATTGCTACCTCCGGATCTTTAGGAAAAGCTGTGGCATAAGGTTCAGTATAAAGTTCAACCCGGTCGGCTCCGGCTTTAGCTGCATACTCTATCATCTCCGTATCTGTCGAAACAAACACAGAGGTACGGATACCGGCAGTATTAAATTGATCAAGTACGTCTGTCAGAAAATCAATATTGGTCTTTGTATCCCAACCGGAATTTGAAGTAATCTGAGTAGGAGAATCGGGCACTAAAGTCACCTGATGAGGTTTCACTTTCAATACAAGATCGATAAATTCAGGAGAAGGATATCCTTCAATATTAAACTCTGTCCGTAATAACGGACGTAAATCATATACGTCGGCTCTACGGATATGCCGTTCATCCGGCCTAGGATGAACAGTTATCCCATCCGCTCCGAAAGTCTCACAATCAAGTGCCACTTTTACTACATTAGGGATATCCCCTCCACGAGCATTTCTTAAAGTAGCCACTTTATTTATGTTCACACTTAATCTGGTCATCATTACATGAATTGTTTGCTGCAAAAATACAAATATTAGTAACACCATAACAGCAATACGGAAAAAAAATCCCAAATTTGCACCCTAACTAATGTTGTTCAGTATGAAATTTGCTATCTTCGGAAACACATACCAAGCCAAAAAATCATCACATGCAGAAACTCTGTTTCATATATTAGAAAAACATGGAGCAGAGGTGTATTTATGCAGAGAATTCTATCGCTTTCTGGTGTCGGATATGAAACTTAACATCCATCCGGCCGGTTTGTTTGATGGAAACAATTTTTCTGTAGACATGGTTATCTGTATTGGGGGAGATGGTACCTTCTTGAAGGCTGCCAGCAGAGTAGGTGACAAGAATATTCCCATTTTGGGTATAAATACCGGACGTTTAGGTTTTTTAGCTGATATATCTCCGGCAGAAATGGAAGCCACTTTCGAGGAAATTTATGCCGGACACTATACGGTAGAAGAACGAAGTGTGCTCCAATTAATCTGTGAAGATAAACATCTACAATGTTCCCCGTTTGCATTGAATGAAATAGCCGTACTAAAACGTGATAGCTCGTCTATGATAAGTATACGAACTGCAATAAACGGTGCATTCCTCACTACTTATCAAGCGGATGGATTGATTATCGCCACTCCTACCGGATCTACTGCCTATTCATTAAGTGTAGGAGGTCCTATCATTGTGCCGCATTCAAAAACAATAGCCATTACTCCCGTCGCTCCACACAGTCTTAATGTAAGACCAATCGTCATTCGTGATGATTGGGAAATAACCCTTGATGTGGAAAGCCGTAGCCACAACTTTCTCATAGCCATTGACGGACGGAGCGAAACATGTAAAGAAACCACTCGCTTAACCATCCGTAAAGCTTCCTATGCAATAAAAGTCGTTAAACGTTACGACCATATATTTTTCGATACACTCCGCTCTAAATTAATGTGGGGGGCGGACACGAGAGAAGGGAGGAAGAATTAATTAAAGGGAGATGTGAGAATTGAGATGTGAGAAGCAGGCTGCGCTGTCACGCAGCATAGCATTTCTCCCCTCTCCATTCTCACATCTCCCATCCTTCTTCTCTCCCCCCCAATTCCTTCCAATA